>JBPYEZ010000177.1:0-25018 GCA_051984395.1 Acidimicrobiales bacterium
AGTGGGCGGTCATGGACGACCTGCGCCTGCCCGCCAACGGGCTCGCCCTGGCCGGTACGGCGGGTATGTCGGACGAGGACCGGGGCAGGGCCCAGCGGGGGGAGCTCCGCTACACCGAGGTGAGGCCCGCCGCCTACAACGCCAAGGCCCGGCTGGACGACATGACGGCCGACGGCATCGATCAGTCGGTGCTGTACCCCACCATGCTGCTCGGCATCCAGAGCCACCGGGACGTCGACTTCGCCAGCGCCCAGTGCCGGGCCTACAACGACTGGGTGTCCGACCACGTCGGCGAGGGCGACGGTCGTCTCTTCGCCGCCGCCGTCCTGCCCCAGCAGGACCTGGACCGGGCCGCGGCCGAGATCCGTCGAGTGGCCGATCTTCGAGGTGTCGTGGCCGTGTTCATCCGGCCCAACCCCACCGCCGACTGGAAGCAGTTCAACGACCCCGTCTACGACCCCGTCTGGCGCGCCGCATCCGACACCGGGCTGCCCGTCGGGCTTCATCCGTTCCTGGCGGCCGACCTCCCGGGTGCCTGCATCGGGATGCATCTCAACCGCCTTGGGACCTCGGCGGCACCGCTGCCCGAGGAGGGTGGGGCCGATGTGAACATCGACAACATCTACTTCACCCAGGCCCTATCCAACCCCTTCGACATGATGAGCTCGATGGCGTTCCTGCTCGCCGGCGGGGTGTGCGAGCGGTTTCCCGGTCTCAAGCTCATCTTCCTCGAGGCCAACGGCGGCTGGTTGGTGCCTTGGCTCGAGCGCCTCGACCACCACGCCGAGATCTTCTCCTGGGACGTCCCGTGGCTGAAGCAGCGTCCCTCGGACTACTTCCGCAGACAGTGCTGGATCAGCTTCGACGCCGACGAGTCGACGTTGGCGTTCACTGCCAACTCGCCGCTGTGCGGCGCCGATCGCATCATCTGGGCGTCGGACTACCCGCATCCCGACGCCAAGTACCCGGGTGTGACGGCTGAGCTGGCCGAGGCGATCGAGGGCCTCACCAAGGAGCAGCAGGCCCTGATCGCCGGCGAGAACGCCGTCGCCCTCTACGGGCTGTAGCGGCGCCGACCGTGGGTGAGCGGATCTCTGTCGTCGACTACCTGGTGCTCGACGACGGCGAGCCCTACCTCGTGGCCAGCGCCTGCCAGGGTTGTGGTGCGACGTACTTCGACCGGCGCAACGCCTGCGCCAGGTGCTTCGGAACGAGCTTCGCGCCGCGACGGATGGCCCGCACCGGCACCGTGCGCTCGTACACGGTCGTCCATCGAGCGGCCCCTGGGGTGCCCGTACCGTACGTGTCGGCGATCGTCGAGCTCGATGGCGGGGGAGTGGTCAAGGCCAACATCCGCGACGTCGAGCCCCGGCCCGAGGACGTCGAGCTCGGGATGCCCGTGGTGATGACCACCTTCGTGGCCGGGACCGACGATGACGGTCGCGAGGCGGTGGCGTTCGGGTACTCGCCCGCGCACCGGAAGGACGGCGATGCCTGACGACGTGTGGATCCTGGGTGCGTCCATGATCAAGTTCGGCCGTTACCCCGACAAGGACGTGCTGGACATCGGCTCCGAAGCCGCCCTGGGTGCTCTGTCGGATGCTGGCGCGTCCATGGCCGACATCGACATCCTCGCGGTGGGGAACCAGTTCGAGCCCCTCGGCGGGGTAGGCCAGCAGCTGCAGAAGCAGATCGGCCAGACGGGGATCCCCGTCTTCAACGTCACCAACGCATGCGCCACCGGGGCCAGCGCACTTCGGGTCGTCTCGATGGCCATCAAGGCGGGTGAGGCCGAGATGGGCCTCGCTGTCGGCGTGGAGAAGATGGGCAAGGCCGGCGTCGCCGGAGGACCGGGGGCGACATCCGAGAAGCTCGTGTACGAGCGCCAGGGCCGCACCGGTGCGGTGATGAGCACCGAGGGTGTGCTCGGGACCGACTTCATGCCCGGGGTGTTCGCCCAGGCCGGCATGGAGTACGCCAACGACCACGGCGGGGTGGGCTTCGAGCAGTTCGCGCGCGTTGCCGAGAAGAACCATGCCCACTCCTCGCTCAACCCGCTGGCGCAGTACCAGAAGGTCTTCACCCTCGACGACATCATGGGCTCGCCCATGATGTCGTATCCCAACACCCTCCTCATGTGCTGCCCCACGGGCGACGGCTCGGCTGCCGCCGTCCTGGTGTCGGGCGAGAAGCTCGAGACCTTCGACCCCGAGGTACGCCGGCGGGCGGTGAAGGTGTCGGCGTCCGTGATGACGACCGATCCGTGGGTCGAGGGCAGCCAGCAGCAACCCGACGTCAACACGCTCACCCGCCAGGCGGCGGACAAGGCCTACGAGCAGGCGGGCGTCGACCCGCACGACCTGGATCTGGTCGAGCTGCACGACTGCTTCGCCACCGCCGAGCTCGTCCATTACGACAACCTGCGTCTGTGCGAGCCGGGTGGCGCGGGCGACTTCATCGACTCGCGCGGCCCGTGGCGCGACGGCCGAATTCCGGTGAACGTCTCCGGCGGGCTGATCTCCAAAGGACATCCCATCGGCGCCACCGGCGTGGCCAACATCTACGAGATCGTCACTCACCTCCGAGGCGAGGCGGGCGACCGCCAGATCCCGGGTGCCACGGTCGGCCTGGCCCATGTGATCGGGCTCGGATCCACCTGTGCCGTGCACATCCTGGAGAAGGCGGCCCTCTAGCTGTCGACCAGGCGGGTGGCCTTGAAGCCCGAGCGCGGGAGGCTGCCGCGCGCCACCATCTCGACCGAGGCTTCCAGCCCCAGCCGCTCCTTGATCACGCCCGCCAGTCGTGGTCCGACCGCCGGGTCGTCGTCCTGGCCCTCGCCGGCCTCGACCCGCAGGATGAGAGGAGGGTGGACGTCCCTGGGCCGGACGATCACGAACTCGAGGCTGGGTCTGGCGACCTCGGGCACGGTAGCCAGCGCCGCTTGGATCTCGCCCACCTGGAACTTTCGCCCCTGGGTGGAAAGGAGGTCCTTGAAGCGTCCGCCCCACCACCCCCGGGAGCTCGTCTCGCCGCACGGGCACGCTGTGCGCTCGACCCTGCACGCCTCCTCCAGGTCGTAGCGGATCATGCAGTTGTCACGCCCGAAGGTCGTGACCACCAGATTGCCCCACTCGCCGTCGGGTACCTCGAGCCCGGTCTCCGGGTCGATGGCCTGGACGTAGGTGTGGTCGTCGGCGAGGTGGCCGCCGTTGCTCTCGCCGCAGGGGCTGCCCAGGAAGGCGAAGCACTCGGCGCCCGCGGTGGCCAGCGGCGATCCTGATCCGGCGCCGGGCATCGACGGTATGCGCAGTCCGACGTCCTTCATCGGGTCGAGCCCGAGCTTGGCCGCGACCTCGAAGTAGCGACCGAGGGCGAACCCCACGAAGGGCACGTCCGGCTTCACCTGCATCCACATCCGCATGCCCTGCTCGGCCAGCTCGTCGGTGTCCGGCGGAGGCACCCAGATGTTGAGGCAGCCGAAGTACTCGTAGGCGCCCGACAACAGCGGTCCGCCGCCGTACAGGTAGGCGGGGTGCGCATGGGTGACGATCATCCCGGGGCGGATGCCCTGGCGCCACCAGTTTCGTGCGCCGCACTCGTACTCGACCTCGAGGTCGCGTCGGGTCCACAGCATGATCGTCGGGGTGCCCGTGGTCCCCGTGGACGTGCCCAGGCGGGCGTTGTCACGCAGCTCGGTGAAGCGGTAGTCGCCCACCGGGGGGTGCTCGGCCTCGGATCGACGTAGGTCGTCCTTGACCGTGAGGGGAAGGCGTTCCAGGTCCGCCAGTCCCTTGACGTCCTCGGGGCCGGTGACGCCGGCCTCGCTCAGCTTGCGGACGAAGAGCGGCACCGGGCGCTCGAACACCCGACGGATCATGTCCCGCAGACGCTCCTCGCGCAGCTCGTGGAGCTGGTCCTGGGGCATGGTCTGGATGGCGGGGTCCCACCAGGTGCGGTCGGGGTCGCGCCGCGTCGCATCCTGGTCGGCGGTCGCCATGGCCGGTATGGTAAAACATGACGTCCGTGTTAGGGAACTGACCGGATCCGGAGAGGGGAGCGATGACGACGCAAGGCGGGATCGCACCGTTCGATGACGCGGCCTACGACCCCTTCGAGGTCTTCGAGCGGAGCGTGGGGGCGTCCAAGGTCGCCAACCCGTACCCCCAGTTCGCCGAGCTCCGCCGCGAGGGCCCCGTGCACAAGCGGGACCTGGCCGAGCTCTACGAGCTGGAGAACATGGAAGGGCTCGACCTCCCCGATGCCTACACCGTCGTGACGCACGAGGCGGTGGAGAAGGTCCTGCGCGACAGTCAGACCTTCTCCTCCTCGGGATACGCCGAGAGCATGGGCATGGTCATGGGCCACAGCATCCTGGAGATGGACGAACCCGAGCACCGCGCCTACCGGGGGCTCGTCCAGCAGGCCTTCACCCGCAAGGCCATGGTCCGCTGGGAGGCTGAGCTGGTACGGCCCATCGTCAACGGCTTCATCGGCGCCTTCGCCGATCGCGGCCGGGCCGACCTGGTCTCCGAGCTCACCTTTCCCTTCCCGGTACGGGTGATCGCGGGGATGCTCGGTCTCCCCGAGGAGGACCTGGAGACGTTCCATGCGTGGGCTGTCGGGCTGATCAGCGTGGGCGCCGACTTCCAGCACGGGATGGAGGCGTCCGGCAAGCTGCGGGACTATTTCGCCGGGATTCTCGCCGAGCGGCGCCGGGAGCCGTCCGACGACGTGATCACGGCGCTGGCGGAGGCCGAGCTCGAAGGCAAGAAGCTGAGCGACGAGGACATCTTCGCCTTCCTGCGACTGCTCCTGCCGGCCGGTGCCGAGACGACCTACCGGTCGTCGAGCAACCTGCTGGTCGGGCTGCTGACGAACCCCGATCAGCTGGACGCGGTCCGCGCCGACCGGTCCCTCATACCGCAGGCCATCGAAGAGGGCGTCCGGTGGGAGCCGCCCCTCACCGGGATCGCCCGCACCACCACCCGGGAGGTCGATCTCTGCGGGGTGACCCTGCCCGCCGGCGTGATCATCAACGTGAACATGGGCGCCGCCAACCACGACCCCGCCAGGTACCGGGACCCCGAGCGGTTCGACATCTTCCGCGATCCTCAGCAGCACATGGCCTTCGCCTACGGGCCTCACATGTGCCTGGGGATGCACCTGGCCCGGATGGAGACGACCGTCGCCCTCAACTCACTGCTCGACCGCCTGCCGAACCTGCGCCTCGATCCCGACGCGTCGCCGCCGGAGATCCGGGGCCTGGCCTTCCGGGCGCCCAAGGAGCTGCGGGTCGTCTTCGACTAGCCCCCGCTGACGGCGGCGCCAGCCCTGGGGCTCAGAGGCCGGCCAGGGTGGCGACGCGGGAGCGGTGCTGGCGGGCCGTGCCGAAGACGGCGTCGCCGGACTTCGCCCGCTTCACGTACAGGTGCATGTCGTGCTCCCACGTGTAGCCGATCCCGCCGAGGCTCTGCAGCCCCTCTTCGACGAGGAGGCGCTGGCAGTCGCCGGCGGCGGCCTTGGCCATGCAGACGGCCAGAGATCGACGCTCGTCGTCCTCGGCGAGCGTCGCCGACGCGAAGTAGCACACGGCCCGGGCTGACTCGAGGGCGACGAACATGTCGGCGAACTTGTGCTTCATGGCCTGAAACGACCCGATGGGCGCGCCGAACTGCTCGCGGGTCTTGGCGTGCTCGAGGGCGATGTCGAAGATGGACTGACAGGTGCCGACCGTCTCCAGCGCCAGCGCCGCGGTGGCCTCCTCCACGACGCGGGCGAGCACCGGCGCGCAGCTACCGGGATCGCCCAGCGTGCGGTCGGGGCCGATGGTCACGCCGTCCAGATGGACCGTCGCGTACCGACGGCTGGCGTCGAGGGTCTCGAGGGCGGTCGCCACGACCGCCTGGTGGGGGACGACGAACAAGGCGAGACCGTCAGGTCCCTCGGTGCCATGCAGTCGGGCCGCGACCACCAGCTCGTCCGAAGTGGCCCCGTCGGCGACATAGTGCTTGGACCCGTGGAGTATCCACCCATCCTCGTGTCGACGGGCCACGAGACCGACGTCCTCGGGAGCCCAGCTCCCCGCCTCCTCGGCCACCGCCAGGGTCCCGGTGATGCGACCGGCGGCGACGCCACCGAGGAACCGTTCCCGTTGCTCGGGCGTGCCCGATTCACGTATCACCGGCACGAACTGAGACACCGTCGCCAGGAACGGGCCCGGAGCGATCGCCCGTCCCAGCTCCTCGACGACGACGGCCAGCTCGACGAATCCCAGACCCAGTCCTCCGTACTCCGGAGCGATCGTCAGGGCGGGCCAGTCGAGGTCGACCATCGCCGCCCAGAGATCGTCGACCGGGGCGCCCTTCTCGACCACCTCGCGAACGAAGCTGGGCGGGCACTCGCGTGTGAGAACAGCCCGCACCGAGGTGCGCAGCTCCTCCTGATCGGCTGTGAACTCCAAATCCATGGCAGGTGTCCCGAAACTGACGTCGGCGTCACGGTAGCAGCTGGGGCCTGCGGATCAGAGCTGACCGATGAGCTTGTGGGTCTGGGGTACCACCCGGACACGCGGGTGGAGGCGCAGCGCCCGCTCCTGCAGGGAGAGCACCTGATCCGGGGTCGGCGCGGCGGTGACGTCGGCGAAGGGCGTGACCGGCTGGAGGAAGATCTCGGTCTCCGGCGCCACCTCGTGGACCATGGCCACGGCATCGTCGAGCTCGTCGGGGACCGTGGCCGGCCCGATCACGACCTTGACGAAGAGATGCCGCGAGGCCCCCGTCTCCAGGAAGCGGCGATGGGCGTCGAGGTCCACGGCCTGGTGATCGACGCTGTCGAGCTTGATGTCCATACCGATGTGGTCGACCCACTCCAGCACCGACGCCAGACCGCCCGGGAGGGTGCCGTTGGTCTCGAGGTAGATGGGCTGGTGGCGCTGGGCCAGCAGCGGGAACAGGCGGGCGAGTCGGCGCGCCTGGAGCAGGGGCTCGCCACCCGTCACGCTCACCGAGTGGTGCGGAACCGTGCGCCACAACCGTTCGACGGCGTCGGCCACCTCTGCGACGGGAAGCGGGCTCTCGCGCCGGGACCAGTCCCGACGGCCCGCCGTCTGCTCGAGGCGGCACGGCCCCGGACGCTTCTCGAGAGCCTCGGGTTGGTCGCAGTAGGCGCAGCGGATGTTGCAACCAGTGAGCCTGAGGAAGACCTGACGCTCACCGACCAGGGCTCCCTCGCCCTGGATCGCCGAGAAGACCTCGGTCACCAGCAGGGTCGAGGCGTCCAGGGTCGAGGCGTCCGTCACGGCGTCGGCAGGGCAGGGTCGGGCACGCCGGCTTCGGCGAAGCCACGAGCGCGCAGCTGGCAGGCGTCGCAGGCCTGGCACGGATCGGGGCCGGCGCGGTAGCAGGACCAGGTCAGCTCGAGGGGAGCCTCGAGATCGAGCGCGAGGCGGATGATCTGCGCCTTGGTGAGGTCGACGAGCGGTGTCCGGATGTCGACCGGTCGACCTTCGAGCCCGCGCCGCTGGCCCACAGCTGCCACGGCGCGGAAGGCCTCGACGAATGCCGGCCGGCAGTCGGGGTAGCCGCTGTAGTCCAGAGCGTTGACGCCGAGGTACACCGCATCGGCGTCACGGGCCTCGGCCACGCCGAGCGCAACGGCGAGGAAGATGCTGTTGCGAGCAGGGACATAGGTCACCGGTATGTCGACCTCGTCGGGGTCGCCGGTGCCGGCCGGAGACGTCGGACGCGGTATCTCCATCGAGGGGTCGGTGAGCGCCGACCCGCCCCACGCACTGGTGTCGATGGCGACGACGAGGCGGTCGGCGCCGTAGTGGGCGGCCACCTTGGCGGCGCGCTCGAGCTCGATCCTGTGCGACTGGCCGTAGTCGAAGCTGAGGGTCAACGGTGGATGGTCGCTCTCCCTCGCCGCCAGAGCCATGCACGTGGTCGAGTCGAGGCCGCCCGAGAGGATGACCACCTGCCGGCCGGCGCTCATTCGGCCAACAGCTCGACCATGGACTGTGGGGTCTCCCAGAGACGGACGGCGACCAGGTCCAGGCCCGCCGCTTCGAGGTGCTTCCACGTCTGGTGGGTGATCCGCTCGGCGGTGGGGTTGTCGAGGAGGTCGTTCAGCAGGCGGTGGTCGTAGCGGCTCACGACCTCACGCTCGACAACGGCCGCCAGGTCGTCGAAGTCCATGACGACACCGTTCTCGTCGACCGGGCCCTCGATGATGACCTCGAGCCGGTAGTGGTGGCCGTGCAGTCGCTGGCACTTGCCGGCGTGCCATGGCAGATGGTGGGCCGCCTCGAAGGCGAACGAGCGGCTGACCCGGGTGCGCATCCACGCCCAGGCTATCCCCGCCTACCTGTGGTCGGCTCGGCCCTGATCCCCGGCCGGCGAGCCGTAGGGCTCGTGGGCCTCCTGGTAGCAGTCGGCGTGGTAATGCTCCACCCGGTCCCAGGTGCCGTCGACGTAGACGTTGGCGATGACCTGGCGGAGCTGGGCACGGGCCACGAACTTCACCGGGGCGCCGCAGTGCGCGCAGATGGCCGAGCTCCCGGGCTCCACGGTCCGGACGACGGCTCGACTCTCCGCCACGCCCCTTGCTCCGCCCGCCTCTTTACTCACTCGCCCCCCCGCCCGCGCTCGGGATCGGCCGCGGCACGATCCAGACTAGTCAACCGGTGAGGCGCGAGGCCATCATCTGGCCGGTACCGTCAACGCCCTCTCACGAGGGGCTTGTAGCGGATCCGATGGGGTTGGTCGGCCGCCGCCCCCAACCGGCGTCGACGCTCGGCCTCGTAGTCGCTGAAGTTCCCCTCGAACCAGTGCACGGCCGAGTCGCCCTCGAAGGCGAGCACGTGCGTGGCGATCCGGTCGAGGAACCACCGGTCGTGAGTGATCACCACGGCGCAGCCGGCGAAGCCGACGAGCGCATCTTCGAGCGCTCGGAGCGTGTCGACATCGAGGTCGTTGGTGGGCTCGTCCAGCAGCAGCACGTTGCCTCCCGAGCGCAGCACCCTGGCCAGGTGGATGCGGTTGCGTTCGCCCCCAGAGCAGTCCCCGACCTTCTTCTGCTGATCCGATCCGGTGAAGTTGAACCCGGCCACGTACGCCCGTCCGTGGATCTCCCGACCGCCCACCATCAGGCGGTCCTGGCCGTCGGTGATCTCCTCGTAGACGGTTCGCGAGGGATCGAGGGCCTGGCGTGACTGGTCCACGTAGGCGAGGCTCACGGTCGGACCCACCACCAGGCTGCCCTGGTCGGGCTTCTCCTGGCCGGTGATCATGCGCAACAGCGTGGTCTTGCCGGCCCCGTTGGCGCCGATCACGCCGACGATCCCGCCACGCGGCAGTGAGAAGTCGAGCCTGTCGACGAGCAGCCGGTCGCCGTAGCCCTTGCTCAGCTCGGTCGCCTCGACGACGAGGTCGCCCAGGCGGGGCCCCGGAGGGATGGCCAGCTCGAGCCGCTGCTCCCGGACCGGAGCTGCGGCAGCCTCGGCCAGCAGCGCCTCGTAGGCCGACAGGCGGGCTTTGCCCTTGGCCTGGCGCGCCCGAGGGGAGAGGCGGACCCATTCGAGCTCGCGCTCGAGGGTGCGACGGCGCGCCGAGTCGGCCTTCTCCTCGTTGGCGAGGCGAGCCTGCTTCTGCTCCAGCCACGAGGAGTAGTTGCCCTCCCAGGGCAGTCCCGCGCCTCGGTCCAGCTCGAGGATCCAACCGGCCACGTTGTCGAGGAAATACCGGTCGTGGGTGACCGCCACCACGGTTCCCTCGTACTCGTGGAGGAAGCGCTCGAGCCAGGCCACCGACTCGGCGTCGAGGTGGTTGGTGGGCTCGTCGAGCAGGAGGAGGTCGGGCCGGCTGAGCAGCAGCCGGCACAGGGCGACCCGGCGGCGCTCACCGCCCGAGAGCGTGTCCACGCTGGCGTCGCCGGGCGGGAGCCGGAGCGCGTCCATGGCGACCTCGAGCGTGCGGTCCAGCTCCCATGCCCCGATCGCTTCGATGCGGTCCTGGCACTCGCCCTGCTCGGCGAGGAGGCGATCCATCTCCTCGGGACTGGCCGATCCCAGCTGCTCGCTGATCTCCTCGAAGCGCCGGAGCAGCGTCGTGGCCTCGCCCATCCCGCCGGCGACGTTTCCGAGGACGTCACTGGTTGGGTCCAGCGTCGGCTCCTGGGGCAGATGACCGACCGTGAAGCCGGGAGACAGCCGGGCCTGTCCGGTGTAGCCGTCGTCCTCGGCGGCCATGATGCGAAGCAGGGAGGACTTGCCCGACCCGTTGGCGCCGATCACGCCGATCTTCGCTCCGGGATAGAACGAGAGGTTGATCCCCTTCAGCACCTCCCGGTCGGGAGGATAGAAACGGCGGAGGTCACGCATCACGTAGATGAACTGGGCCGGCACGATCTCCGACGGTAGCGGCTCGGGTCGCCGGTAGGATCGTTGGTGATGGCAGGGCCGCGTACCGACGAGTCGTTCGGGGGTTTCGGCCCGAACGCATGGCTCGTCGAGGACATGTACGAGCAGTACCGGCGCGACCCGTCCTCGGTGAGCGAGAGCTGGCAGGAGTTCTTCGCCGACTACCGGCAAGGCGACGGTGCGCCGTCGCAACCTGCCGACACGGAGGCAGCCGCGGGCACCGTGGCCGCCGAGAGCGCCACCGCTGCCGCGCCGCCCGGGGCCCCGCCCGCCGAGGCCGAGGCGCCCACCCCGGGTCCGGCCCGAGCCCGTCCCACCGCCCCGCCGTCGCCGGAGGCCCCCGCCGCCGCTCCCTCCGGGCCGAGTCCGGGAGCGGTCACACCGCCAGCTGTCGAGGAGCCGCCGCCGGCAACGCCCATCCGTGGTGCCGGGGCTCGCATCGTGGCCAACATGGAGACCAGCCTCGGTGTGCCCACCGCCACCAGCGTGCGCCAGGTGCCGGCCAAGCTGCTCGAGGTCAACCGCACCATCCTGAACAACCACCTGTCCCGCACCAGCGGCGGCAAGGTGAGCTTCACGCACCTGATCGGCTTCGCCGTCGTGAGGGCGCTGGAGTCGGTCCCGGCCATGAACGCCAGCTTCGTGCCCGATGCCGACGGCAAGGGCACGCCGGGAGTGGTGCGCCACCCGCACGTCGGCCTCGGGCTGGCGGTGGACGTCGAACGGGCGGACGGGTCGCGAACCCTCCTCGTGCCTTGCATAAAGGCGGCCGACACCTTGGACTTTCGCGGCTTCCTCGTGGCCTACGAGGAGCTGATCCGCAAGGTGCGCACGGGCAAGATCGGCGTCGATGACTTCGCCGGCACGACGGTGAGCCTGACGAACCCCGGGACGGTCGGCACCGTGATGTCGGTGCCGAGGCTGATGGCTGGTCAGGGCCTGATCGTGGGCGTGGGCTCACTCGACTACCCGGTCGAGTACGAGGCCGCCGATCGCCGGATGCTCGCCCAGCTGGGTGTGAGCAAGACCATCACGTTGACCTCGACCTACGACCATCGGATCATCCAGGGCGCCGAGTCGGGGACGTACCTGTCGAGGATCCACGAGCTGCTGCTCGGTGAGGACGGCTTCTACCGGGACGTGTTCCGGTCGATGGGCGTGCCGTACGAGCCCGTCGAGTGGCGGGCCGATGTCAATCCTGTCGATCAGGAGCACGGACATCTGGTCAAGCAGATGCACGTGCAGACCCTCATCAACATGTACCGGGTCAGAGGCCACCTCATCGCCGACCTCGATCCACTGGAGGCGCGCCCACCGAGGATGCACCCCGAGCTCGATCCGGCGACCTACGGCCTGACGCTCTGGGATCTCGACCGGGAGTTCCTCACCGACGGGCTGGCCGGGCGGGACATGCTCACCCTGGGCGACACCCTCGGCATTCTGCGCGATGCATACTGCCGGACCGTCGGCGTCGAGTACATGCACATCCAGGAGCCCGATCAGAAGCGCTGGATCCAGGACCACGTCGAAGGCGTCCCTACCAGGCTCAGCCAGGACGAGCAGCGTCACCTCCTCGGCCGGCTGAACGCGGCCGAGGCCTTCGAGCGCTTCCTGCACAGCAAGTACATCGGCCAGAAGCGGTTCGGCCTCGAAGGAGCCGAGTCGGCCATCCCGCTGCTCGACGCGGTCCTCGACGAGGCGGCCCAGGCCGGGGTGACGGAGGCCTTCATGGGTATGGCCCACCGCGGCCGGCTCAACGTGCTGGCCAACATCGTGGGCAAGTCCTACGGGGAGATCTTCCGCGAGTTCGAAGGCGACATCGACCCGGAGTCGGTGCAGGGATCCGGCGACGTCAAGTACCACAAGGGTGCCTCGGGCAAGTTCGTGGGTCTCTCGGGCGCCGAGCTCCCCGTCACCTTGGCGTCGAACCCCTCTCACCTCGAGGCGGTGGACCCCGTCGTCGAGGGCATGGCCCGAGCACGGCAGGACCTGTCGGAGGAGCCCGCTTCGTTTCCCGTGCTGTCGCTGCTGGTGCACGGCGACGCCGCCTTCTCCGGGCAGGGTGTCGTCGCCGAGACCCTGAACCTGTCCAACCTGCGCGGCTACCGGACCGGCGGGACCGTCCATCTGGTGATCAACAACCAGCTCGGCTTCACGACGGCGCCCGAGGCGGGGCGGTCGAGCCTCTACGCCACTGACGTGGCCAAGATGGTCCAGGCGCCGATCTTCCATGTCAACGGGGACGACCCGGAGGCGTGCGTGCGGGTGGGCAGGCTGGCCTTCGCCTTCCGCCAGGCCTTTCGCAAGGACGTCGTCATCGACATGGTGTGCTACCGGCGCTTCGGGCACAACGAGGGCGACGAGCCGAGCTACACCCAGCCCCAGATGTACGAGCGGATCGAGAGCAAGCGCTCGGTGCGCAAGGTCTACACCGAGGCCCTGGTGAAGCGGGGCGACATCACCCTGGAGGACGCCGAGCGGGCCCTGGACGACTTCTCGGCCCGGCTCGAAGCAGCGCTCGACCAGACACGGTCGTCAGCCCCACCGCGGCCGACGTCGCTGTCCGAGGTGAAGCCGCCTGCGGCTCCGGTGGCGCCGATCGGCACCGCTGTGGAGCGGGACCTGCTCGATCGCATCGCCGACCGGCTCCACCACCCGCCGGAGGGCCTCAACGTCCATCCCAAGCTGGCCCGCCAGCTGAAGGCCAGATCGAGCGTCTACGCCGGGGGAGAAGTGGACTGGTCGCTGGCCGAGGCCCTCGCCTTCGGGACGATGCTGTTGGACGGCACCGACATCCGCCTGACCGGACAGGACACGCGGCGCGGTACCTTCAGCCAGCGCCACGCCGTGCTGGTCGATTACCACACCGGGGCCGAGCACCTGCCGCTGGCGGCGCTGGCCACCGAGAGTGGAAACGGTCGCCGCGGGCGGTTCTTCGTCTACGACTCCTCGCTGTCGGAGTTTGCCGCCCTTGGGTTCGAGTACGGCTACTCGGTGGTCCATGGCGACGCCCTGGTCGCATGGGAGGCGCAGTTCGGCGACTTCATCAACGAGGCCCAGGTCGTGGTGGACGAGTTCATCATGGCGGCCGAGGACAAGTGGGGGCAGAGCTCGTCGCTGGTGCTGCTGCTGCCTCACGGCTACGAGGGACAGGGACCCGACCACTCCTCGGCCCGGATGGAGCGCTTCCTGACCCTGGCGGCCGAGGCCAACGCCTGCCTGGTCAACCTCACGACCCCGGCCCAGTACTTCCACCTCCTTCGGTCCCAGCTGCGACGCGAGATGCGCCGGCCGCTGGTGATCTTCACGCCCAAGTCGCTCCTGCGGTCGCGGGCGGCGCGCTCGCCGATCGAGGACCTGACGGTTGGCCACTTCCGGGCGGTGCTCGACGACCCGGCGACGACCGGTGAGGCCGACGCTCGGGTGGACCCCGCCACGGTCGAGCGGGTGGTCCTCTGTGACGGCAAGGTCGCCTACGACGCCATGGCCGCCCGCGACAGCCGGCTCGAGGAGGGTACCGGCCCGGTCACCGCGGTGGTCCGGGTGGAGCAGCTGTACCCGTGGCCCGAGGAGGGCATCGCCACGCTGCTGGCTCGCTACGAGAAGGCCGCCGAGGTGGTGTGGCTCCAGGAGGAGCCGGAGAACATGGGCGCCTGGGCCTTCGTGCACGGACGGCTCCACCGACTGCTGCGCAACGATTTCACTCTCCGGCACGTGAGCCGGATCGAGGCGGGCAGTCCCGCCACCGGCAGCACGGCCATGCACCAATTGGAGTCGAAGGACCTGCTGGCCCGGGCCCTTCAGCCGTTCGAGTAGACGATCAACCGAGGGCGAACCCCACGATTGTCTCGAGCTCGGCGATGGCGCGAGCGGGGTCGTCCACCTTGATGGTCGTCATGCCCAGGGCCCGGGCGGCCTTCAGGTTCACCCCGAGGTCATCGAGGAACACGGACTCACTGGGAGCGACGCCGATCTCGGCGCAGGCCAGCTCGTAGAAACGATGGTCGGGCTTGCGAACTCCGATCCGACTCGACTCGACGATCACGTCGAACAGCTCGCGGATCTCCACCATCCCCGAATCGCCGTCCGGGAGGGTGAAGTTGTTGGTGAGCGCCGCGGTGCGCAAGCGTTCCTGACAGCGGCGCACGGCGGTGACCATCGCCGGGCGGATCTCCCCGACGAGCAGACGCATCACCGCCGCGGCGTCGAGCTCATGACCCGCAGCGCGGGCCTCGGCCTCGTAGAGCCGACAGAACTCCTCGAAGGTCACGGCGTTGCGCTCGAGACGAGCCCAGGCATTGTCGTCGGAGTTGGTGGCGTTGAGCGATCGGATGAAGCCCTCCGGCAGGCCGTGGGCCCGCTCGTAGTCGGCGAAGGCCTCGAACGGGCTGGTGAGGATCACCCCGCCGAGGTCGAAGAGGACTGCCTTCAGCTCGGTCATTCGGCCAATCGTAGGGAGACGACCCCGACGGGAAGCGCCACCGCCGCCCATCAGGCCCCGGGGCCGATCGCCCACGGGGTCGCCGCCGGATGCTTGACTACAGGAAATGGCACTTCGGCGCGTCGTCGTGGACGGGTCCAACATCGCCACCGAGGGTCGCTCCGTGCCGAGCCTGGCCCAGCTCGATGAGGCTGTCCGGGAGTTTCAGCGCGAGCACCCGGACGATGAGGTCACCGTGGTGGTCGACGCCTCGTTCGGGCACCGGATCGACGAGTCGGAGCGTCCGGCGTTCGACGAGGCCGAGGCCCACGGCGAGATCGTGTCGCCCCCGGCCGGCGCCATCGGCAGGGGCGACGCCTTCCTCCTGCGCATCGCCGAGAAGACGAGCGCGACCGTGCTGTCCAACGACTCGTTCCAGGAGTTCCACGGCGAGCACGACTGGCTCTTCTCCCAGTCCCGCCTGGTCGGGGGCAAGCCGGTGCCCGGCGTGGGCTGGATCTTCACACCTCGTACGCCGGTGAGAGGTCCGCGCAGCCGCGTGGCGACAAAGGACGCTAGGCGCACCAGGGTGCGGGTCGGGTCCAAGGAGGCGTCGAAGCCGATGCCCGTGCCCGCGGGCCCGCCCCCGGGTCGCGGCCGGCGGGACGGCGGGCCGAAGGCGCTCGACGACGTCGCCGGGGCGGTCAAGGAGGCCGCGCCTCCGGCCGATCCCAAGGTCCGCCAGGCCATCGCCGCCGCCACCGAGGAGGTCGTGTCGCCCCAGACATCGTCGGGGGGTCGCAGGCGGCGGCGGGGGTCCGGGCCCCCGCCCCAGGCGGTCAACGATCCCCTGACGTTCATCAGGTTCATCGCCGAGCACCCCCTGGGCCAACAGCTCGACGGAGAGGTGGAGAGCTTCACGTCGCACGGGGCGTTCGTACGGATCGAGGATGCCCAGGCCTACGTGCCCGTCTCGGGGCTCGGCGACCCGCCTCCGCGCAGCGCCCGACGAGTGCTGCAACGGGGGGAGCGCCGTCGCTTCGTGCTGCAGGCCCTGGACCCACAGCGGCGAGGGGTGGAGCTGGCCCTGCCGGAGTTCGCCCAGGTGGCCGGGTCGCCCAGCGAGGAGACGGTCGAGGCGGAGATCTCGGAGGCGACGGGCGCCGACGAGGTGGCCCCCGCCGCCCCGCGGGGCTCGGCACCCAGACGGGGCCAGAAGGCGACGCCAGCCCGCGAGGCGGAGGACGGCAAGCCAGCGGCGCGGGCCAAGGCGGCGACGACCAGGAAGGCCAAGGCGGCCACGGGCAAGCGGGCCAAGACGGCGGCGGCGAAGACGCCGGCGGGCAGGGCACCGGCGGCGAAGGCGCCCAAGGCGGCCAAGACTGCGAAGCCGTCCAAGGCGACCAGGACCAGGGCGCCCGCAGCGGAGACGGCCAAGCCGGTCAAGAAAGCGACGAAGAAGGCGACCAAGAAGGCGACCAAGAAGGCGACGAAGAAGGCCGCGGACAAGCAGGCGGGAGCGAAGACCACCGCCAAGGCCAAGGCCCCGACCAGGACTGCTGTCCGCCGGACCTCGGAGGGCCGAGCCAAGAAGTGACCGAGCCGGGCGATCGCGGCTCGCCACGACGCGTCGATGCGAGAAGATGGCGTCGATGCGCATCGCCACGTGGAACGTCAACTCGCTGAACGCCCGGCTGCCCAGGGTGGAGGAATGGATCGCCTACGCCCAGCCCGACGTGCTGTGCATGCAGGAGACCAAGGTGGCGGACGCCACCTTCCCGGCGATGGCCTTCGCCACCTTGGGATACGAGGCGGCCCACCACGGGACGGGGCGGTGGAACGGGGTGGCGATCGTCAGCCGGGTCGGCATCAAGGACGTGTCGGCCGGTTTCTCCGATGACGGCGGGAACGCCGCCGCAGAGGGACGCTTCGTCAGCGCCATCTGCGGAGACGTGCGAGTGGCGAGCGTCTACGTCCCCAACGGGCGCAGCGTCGGCAGCGAGCACTACGAAGCCAAGCTGGCCTGGCTCTCGGAGCTGCGTACCTATCTGATGCAGAGGTGCGACCCCCTGGCACCCCTGGCCGTCTGTGGCGACTTCAACGTCGCGCCCGAGGACCGCGATCTCTGGGACCCGGCGCGCTTCGAGGGAGCGACGCACGTGAGCGAGCCCGAGCGAAGGGCGCTGGCCGAGCTGGAGGACTGGGGCCTGGTCGACGCCTTCCGTCAGCGATACGACGAGGATGGGCTGTTCTCGTGGTGGGACTACCGGGCCGGTGACTTCCACCAGCACCGCGGGATGCGCATCGACCTCGTCCTCGTCACCCGCCCCCTCGCTGATCGGGTCGGGTTCGCCCTGATCGACCGCTTCGCTCGCAAGGGCAAGCTGCCGTCCGACCACGCACCCGTCCTGGTCGACTTCGACCTGGATGGAACGGCGCTGGCCTCCTGAGCCTCGACCGCGAGACAGCCGGGGAGGGCCTGCTCCCGATCAGCCCGACGTCAGGTGAGCTGGGTGCGGAGCTTGGTCAGTCCCGATCCGAGGCTGGCCCGGAGGTCGGCGCGGGACAACCCGGTGTCGGCGTGAAGCTGCTTCATTGACTTGATCTCGTGACCACCGACGCCGAAACGGGCTCCGATCAGGAGCCGCTCGAGCGGTTCGAGGTCGTCGAGCACCCGGTTGGGGAGCGAGCGTACGGACACCAGGTCCTCGTCGATGCCGGCGGCGGGGTCCACGAGCTCGCCGTCGTCGTCCGGGTAGGGCCAGCCGTCCTCACTTGGCCACATGAACGAGCGCATGCCACTTTCTCGCGCCGCCGACACCCGCCGTCAACCCTTCTGGCGGGGGAGGGGCGATCAAGCTGACCGGCGATGCTGGGAGACCAGCTCGAGCAGCGCCTCGCCGTAGCGGGCCGCCTTGACCGGCCCCACGCCGGGCAGGGCCAGGAGCTCGTCGTGCGACGCGGGCAGGGCGTTGGCGATCGCGGCCAGCGTCGTGTCGTGGCAGATCACGTAGGCGGGCACTCCCGAGAGGCGGGCCGCGGAGGATCGCCAGGCTCGGAGCGCGGCGATCATGGCGGGATCGGCGCGTTCGGCCATCGCCGAGCCCGGGCTGCGAGGTCGGGCCCGTCGGCGGCCCGCTGCCTGCTGGCCGACGAGCCGAGACCGCTCGGCCTGGATGAGACGGAGTGGGTCCCCCCCGCTCGAGGCCTGCGCGAGCGCCCGGCGTGCCATCTCGACCGCCTCGAGGTACGGGGAGCGGGTCCTGGCGACCGTGCGCGACCCGAACGTCCGGCGCTCGGCCCACGAGCAGTGCACCTCCCGCTCGGCGCGCGTCAGGGCCACATACAGGAGCCGGCGCTCCTCCGCCTCGGCCGCGGGGGTCGTGGCGTGCCCGATGGGCACCAGGCCCCGCTCCAGCCCGGCCAGGAAGACCACGGGCCACTCGAGTCCCTTGGCTCGGTGGAAAGTCGTCAGCTCGACGGCATCGGCGCCAGCCTCGGCACCTTCGCTGCGCACGGTGGCGGCCAGCCAGGCCGCGAACCCGTCGGCCGACGCCGCCCGGTCCACCGCCTCGTATTCGCGACCCAGTCGGACCAGCCCCTCGAGGTGTGACTGACGGTCCGCGAGCTCCTGGCCGCCTCCCGGGCCGGCGGCGCTCTCGGGCCGGCCTCCCGGGCCGGCGGGGCTCTCGGGCCGGCCTCCCGGGGCGGTTGTCACCTCCTGGCTCGCGGCCCGGTCGATGCCCGCGACCCGGCGCTCGAGGTCGGACAGGCGAGCCCCGAAGGGCATCCCGGCCGGCGCCCGCCGCAGCTCGTCGAGGGCCTCCTTGACCTCGGGTCGCTCCAGGAAGGCTTGGCCGCCCGAGACCCGGTAGGGGATCCGGGCCGAGCGGAGCGCCTCCTCGAGCAGCACCAGCTGGGCATTGGTCCGGGTCAGGACGGCCAGATGGGCCCACGGCATGCCGGGGCGGCGGGCCTGTCGCAATCTGCCGGCGATGGAGCGGGCCTCGGACACGTCGGTGTCGGACGCCGTGACCGACGGCAACGGCCCGTCGGCCCGCGTCGCCCGAAGCAGGTCGGTGGGCGCACCCCGACCCTGGGCCAGCACCGCCGCCGCCACCGTGAGGACCTGGGGCGACGATCGGTAGTTCTGGTCCAGCCGCACGACTCCGGCGGTGGGATAGCGCCGGGAGAAGCGACCGAGCAGCGACGGATCGGCGCCGTTCCACGAGTAGATGGCCTGGTTGGGGTCCCCGACCACGCAGAGGTCCCGGCGATCGCCCATCCAGCCCTGCAGGAGCCGGAACTGGGCCGGGTTGACGTCCTGGAACTCGTCGACGAACAAATGTCGGAAGCGCCAGCGCTGGGCGGCGGCGAAGCTCGGGTCCTGCTCGAGATCGTTGCTGCACGCGACCAGCAGGTCGTCGAAGTCGACAAGCCCCTGCCGGGCCTTCTCCTGCTCGTAGCGGCTGTAGAGCGCGGCCATCTCCTGCGTGGGCAGGGGCGGCCGCCGGCCGGCGGCCACGACCGCCTCCGGGTAGCCGTCGGGCGCGACCAACCTGGCCTTTGCCCACTCGATCTCCGCCGCCATGTCGGCCAGCGTCGGCCCCGACCGGGCCGGACCGGCGGAGCTTCGTGCACTGTCGCGGCGTGCCACCAGACGGGCGAGAAGGCGCACCTTGCGATCGAGCAAAGTGGGCGGCCGCGCGCCCAGGTCGAACCACCGCTGGCGGAGCTGCCCGTAGGCGATCCCGTGGAAGGTCCCCGCCGTCACCTGCTCGCGCACCCCGAGCGCGCGGAGGCGGGATCGCATCTCGCCCGCTGCTTTGCGGGTGAAGGTCAGGGCCAGGACGTGACGGGCATCGGCCGTGTCCTGCTCGATGCGCCACGCGATGCGCCGGGTGAGGACACGCGTCTTTCCCGACCCCGCGCCGGCCAGCACGCAGAGCGGAGCGGCTTCCGAGGTCACGGCGCGGCGCTGGGCGTCGTTGAGGTCCTCCAGCAGCGCCGTGTCACCCATGCCTCCCGACCGTATCGACGGGGTGTGACAACGCGGTGGATGCTGCCGCCCTCGGGAAGCCCCGGAACGAGATCGGCCCCAAGTAGCCGTGGGGCCTTCGCCCCCCGGACTCCTCGGGGCCGATCCACGGGCCACGCCCAACCCGCTGGTCGCCTACCAGCGACCATCGGGCCCGTCCGAACACCTCTCGGCGCCCGAACCAGGCGACAAACCCTGACGCAACCCTCGTCGGAAGAGCGACCACATCGGGCGGGGACCTGTGGCCCATCCTGACCCCGGTGGCCCGGCTCGACCTCCTCCGGTTGCGCTGGCCGCAGTCTGCACCCGCGCCCTCGACGCGTCAAGGCCTTTCGTGGCTCCGTCGTCAGGAGCCGCGGGCCCCAGGGGACGGCTCGACGACGGGGGAAAGGTCGGTCGGGCAGGAGCGGATATCGTCGTGGTGCTGATGGGCGGCGGGCGCCAGCCGACCGCCCGCTCATGTCGATGTCCGTTCCTCAACCCGCCCACTCGCCCATCCCCTCCTGGCCATGCTGAAGGCCTTCGACGGAGGCCGGCTCTTCGGCGCGTCGTTCGGTGCCGAGAGGACGCCGTGGGTGCTCGCGCTCCATGGGTGGGCGCGCACCCACCAGGACTGGCGCGCCGTGCTGGGGGCACGAGCCGCCCCAACGGTCGCCCAGGGGCGCTCGTCGGCGACCCTCGCCAAGCCGGCCGGGGACGCCTCCATCGAGGAGCCGTCAGGGCTGGACGAGGTGGCGGCGGTGGCGGTGGACCTTCCCGGCTTCGGAGCGACTCCGCCTCCGCCCGAGGCCTGGGGATCGGCCGACTATGCCGCCGCGCTCCTCCCCGTCCTCGCTGAGCTGCAGGTGCCGGCCGTGGTCGTGGGCCACTCGTTCGGTGGACGGGTGGCGGTCCACCTGGCGGCGGCCCGGCCGGACCTGGTGAAGGCGCTGGTGTTGACCGGCGTGCCGCTTGTCCGGCCCGCGGCGCACAGGCACCCTCCACCGCTGCGGTATCGAGTCGGTCGAGCCCTGCACGGGAAGGGGCTGGTCGGCGAGGCCCGGATGGAGAGGCTGCGCCAGCGCTACGGCTCGCCCGACTACCGGGCGGCGTCCGGCGTCATGCGTCAGGTCCTCGTCCGGACCGTGAACGAGACCTATGACGACCAGCTTCGCGGGACGCGCTGCCCGGTCGAGCTCGTCTGGAGCGACGACGACACCGAGGTCCCGGTCTCGGTAGCCGAGAGGGCGGCGGAGCTGCTGGCCCGCCCCAACCTCACCGTGTGTCGCGGTGCCGGCCATCTCGTGCCGCTCACCGCTCCCGATCCGTTGCGCACGGCGATCGAGCGACACCAGCCGTGAGCGCCCTCGACGTCGCCGTCGTCGCCGGCGCCGCGGCCGCCTCGGCGCTAGCCGGCCTGCGCTGGCTCCGGGTCGCGCAGCGCGAGCACTACCTGGCCGGGTCGGTCACCCGGTTCGCCCTTCGCTGGTGGTGGGGGGCGGTCAGCTTCAACCGACTGCTCGCGCTGATGGCGATTCTCGGCTTTCTCGTCGCCCTTTCGTTCTCGCCGGCCGGGTTCGCCCCCGCGGCCGTGGTGGCCATCGGGCCCGTGGGGCTCTCGCTGCGGGGTCGCAGCGCCAAGCTGGCGTGGACGAGGCGCCTCCGGACGCTGGCCGCGGTGTGGGCTGCGCTCCAGGCGATCGTGGTGGTGGCGGGAGTGCTGGGGGGAGTCGGACCCGTCGTCGCCGTGGCCGGCGCCCTGCTCGTGCCGGCTCTGGTCGACGCCGCCTGTGCGGTGACGAGCCCGTTCGAGCACCGCCTGGCCGATCGCTTCGTCGAGTCGGCGACGGCCAAGCTGCGGCGGCTGTCGCCCACCGTCGTCGGGATCACCGGCTCGTACGGCAAGACCTCGACCAAGGGGTACGTGGGCCACCTCCTCTCCTCGACTCGCGCCGTTGTCGTCAGCCCTGCGAGCTACAACAACCGGGCGGGGCTGGCTCGCACGGTCAACGATCACCTCGGCCCGGGAACCGAGATCCTCGTTGCCGAGATGGGCACCTACGGTCCCGGGGAGATCGCCGAGCTCTGCTCGTGGCTGACCCCCCGCATCGGCGTGATCACCGCCATCGGCCCCGTGCACCTGGAGCGTTTCGGCTCCGAGGACCGGATCGTGGAGGCCAAGTCGGAGATCCTCGATCGCGCCGAGACGGCGGTGCTCAACGTCGACGACACCCGCCTGCGGGGCCTCGCCGACCGCGCCGGCGCCGAGGGCAAGCGGGTGTGGCGGTGCTCGGCGACAGACCGCGACGCCGACGTCGCCGCCCTCGTCGACGGCGACTCGGTCGAGATCCGTCGCAAGGGCACCCTGATCGCGAAGGTCGAGGTGGCCGACGCTCGCCCGACCAACGTGGCGTGCGCCGTCGCCGTGGCGCTCGAGCTGGGAGTGGCCGAGGCGGAGGTGGCTCGGTTGCTGCCCGGCCTGCCGGTCGCTCCCAACCGCTTGAACGTGGCGGCGGGACCCACGGGCGTCACCGTCGTCGACGACACCTACAACTCCAACCCGGCGGGCTGTCGCGCCGCCCTCGATGTCGTCGGCCGCCATGCACGCCACAACCACCGACGAGTGGTCGTCACACCCGGGATGGTCGAGCTCGGCGACCGCCAGTACCCCGAGAACGTCGCCTTCGCCACCGTGGCGAGAGCGGTGGCCACCGACCTGGTCATCGTCGGCTTCACCAACCGCAAGGCGCTGCTGGAGGGCGCGGGCGAGGACAATGTCAGGATCAGCGGGTGGCGGGCCGGAGCCGGCGGCTACACCATCGCCTCTGACGACGACGAGGAGGAGGACGAGGAGGCCGACCACGACGTCGGCGAGGGAGGGGCTGGTGGCAGCAGGACCGCCGACGGCGACGTCCCCCACGCCGCCCAGGTGGTCCTGGTGGGAAGCCGCGACGAGGCGGTGAGCTGGGTCAAGGCCCACCTGAGGGAGGGTGACATCGTGTTGTATGAGAATGATCTGCCCGACCACTTCCCGTGATCTCCTCGGGCTCCGATTTAGGGGGGATAGTTTCCTGGTAGCGACCCGAGTACCGGAGAGTGACCCTTGAGCGACACCGCAGTCATCTTTGGCGGGCCGTCACCCGAGCACGACGTGAGTGTGTTGACCGGGCTCCAGGTGACGCGCGCCCTCGCCACGACAGGGTCCGAGCGGATCAGGGCGCTGTACTGGACCAAGTCAGGGGACTGGTTCGAGGTGGCGGCCGATCTCGAGGGCGAGGCCTTCGTCGACGGGGTGCCGCCCGGGTCCACACCACTGCGACTGGAGGCCGACGCGAGCGGAGGCTTCCAGGGCAGAGCCGCGCTGACGGGGCGGCCGAGGCCGCTCGACATCTCCGCCGCGGTCATCTGCTGCCACGGCGGTCCGGGGGAGGACGGGACGCTCCAGTCGGCGCTCGATCTCGCCGGCGTCCGCTACACGGGCCCCACTGCCGCGGGAGCGGCGCTGGGCATGGACAAGCTGGCGTTCGCGGGGCTGGCCATCGCGGCCGGGCTCCCGACCCTGCCGCGGATCCTCCTCACCGAGTCTGCCAGGCCCGACTTCCCCGGCCCCTACATCGTCAAGCCTCGCTTCGGCGGCTCGTCCATCGGCATCGAGGTCGTCGAGGACCTGGCCACCGCCACGGCCCGGCTGCTGAACAACGCCCACCTGCGGCGGGGTGCGGTCGTCGAGCCCTACCGTCCCGACCTGTTCGACCTCAACGTCTCGGTCAGGACCTGGCCCGAGCTCAAGCTGTCCGCCATCGAGCGGCCGATCCGCTCGGAGACGTCCTCCGACATCCTCAGCTACGCCGACAAGTACGTCGGTGGCGAAGGCATGGCCAGCGCGCCGCGGGAGCTGCCCGCCGAGCTGGACAGCCGCCTCCAGGCGCGGCTCACCGACGCTGCCCAGGTGGTGGCCCGACTCGCCGATCTCCGCGGCGTGGCGCGCATCGACTTCCTCTCCGACGGCAACGAGCTGTTCGTCAACGAGGTCAACACGGTGCCTGGCTCGATGGCCAAGTACCTGTGGGTGGCTCCTCCGGTCGCCTTCAGCACCCTGCTGGCCGACATGCTGGCCGAAGCCCTGGCCCGGCCGGCGGTCCAGTACCTGGCCGTGGGGGCCGACGGTGCCGTCCTGCGGTCGGCGGGGAGCATCGCCAGCAAGCTGGCCTGACCTCGCCCCGGCCCGTCCGACTGCGGTCGGCAACGGTGCCGTGGGAGCGACCATGGCGGTCGGTACCCTTCTGAGTGGTGCCGATCCCCCGAAAGATGCTGTTCGAGGGCGAGCAGGTCGTCGTCGATCTGCGTCCGCACTGGTCGTTCCTCATCGGACCGGTGCTGGCGGCGATCGGCGTCATCGCCGCGGCGGTGGCGCTCCTCGTGACATTCCCGTCGGCTCCCGGAGTGGTCCTCGTCGCCGTCCTGGTGTTCCTCGCCGGCGCCGTGATCTGGCTCGCCGCCCGGTATGTCCGTTGGACCAGCACCAGCTTCGTCCTGACCAGCAGCCGCCTCGTGTACCGGACGGGCGTGCTCGCCCGACGCGGACGGGAGATCCCGCTGGATCGGCTCACCGACATCACCGTCCACCAGTCGATCCTCGAGCGCCTGGTCGGGTCGGGTCGCCTGTTCATCGAGTCGGCGGGGCAGATGGGCGAGGAGGAGTTCTTCGGGGTGCCCCGGTGCATGGCCGTGCAGCGGGCGATCCACCAGGAGCTGGAGCAGTCCCGACGCCGCCGGGCCGAGCAGACGTCGGGCCGCCTGCCCCTCACGGTCCCCGAGCAGCTGGAGAAGCTCGATGAGCTGTGTCGCCGTGGCGTGATCACCAGGGCCGAGTTCGACGCCGAGAAAGCCAGGCTCCTCCACCACCTGAGCTGACACGACGGGATACGGCGGCGCGCTTCGACGGCGGCCCGCCGCGACGGCTGCGTCCCCCGAGCACGCCACCCACAGCTCTACCGAGACGCCACGGCCTCGACCGACGCTCCGGACGACGCCCGCAGGATCCATCCCTCGTGGTGCTCGAGGACGCCCGCGCCTGGCTCGGTGAGGGCCACGACACAGCCACCGAACCCGGCACCGGTCATTCGCGCACCGAACACGCCGGGCGTGGTGAGCAGCTCGTCCA
>JBPYEZ010000178.1:0-8086 GCA_051984395.1 Acidimicrobiales bacterium
CCTTCGCGCCACGAGGTCACGCCGAGTTGGTCCGCGAGCTCACGTTCCCCTTCCCGGTCCAGGTCATCGCCCGCATCCTCGGACTTCCCCGCCGCGACTACCCGATGTTCCAGGAGCTCGCCTTCACGCTCACCAGCGTGGGTGCCGGATATCGAGCCAGTCGCCAGGCCTCCGACCAGCTCGGCGCCTACCTCCTACCGATCGTCCGCGATCGACGGACGCGCCCGGCGGACGACCTGATCAGCGAGCTGGCGCTGGCGGAGCTCGACGGCCAGGCGCTCACCGATGAGGAGATCGTCTCCTACCTTCGGCTTCTGCTTCCCGCCGGGTCGGAGACGACGTACTGCTCGATCGGCAACCTCCTCTTCGCCCTGCTGACGCACCGGGACCAGCTCGACGCCATCCGGGCGGACCGCGCCCTCATTCCGCGGGCGATCGAGGAGCTGCTCCGGTGGGAGCCGGCCATTCCGTTCATTCCGCGATTGGCCACCCGCGATGTCAGCATCGCCGGGGTCGCCATTCCCGCCGGTGCCCGCGTGACCGTGTGCCTCGGCGCGGCGAACCGGGACGAGACCCGATTCAGCCATCCCGATCGCTTCGACATCCATCGCGCAGAGCAGCAGCAGCTGGCATTCGCCTCCGGCCCTCACATGTGCCTGGGTATGCACCTGGCCCGCATGGAGATGCGCGTCGCCCTCGTTGCCGTGCTCGAGCGCCTGCCCGACATCGAGCTGGCACCAGGTCCGGAGGGATCCGACACCGCTGATCCGCATATTCACGGCCTTGGATTCCGAAAGCCAACCAGCGTTCCCGTGCGCTTCATTCCCCAGCCATAAGACCGTCGGTTTACCTAAAACCCGACATACGGGACATGCCGCCAGCGGACATGTGGACGCACACTACCCGTTGTGTTACAACCATCACAACGGCGGGCTCGGCGGAGTCCTTGAACATGGGAACACGGGGGGAGCACTTATGCCAAGAATGAGGTACGTCGCGAGCCTCTCTACTTTGGGGCTCGGGGTCCTGTCTTTTGGAGTTTTCGCAATGGCACCGGGCGCGGGTGCCCTGGCGGGGACCGGAGGTGTCAATACCGGGTCAGCCACGACGCCTACCGGTACCGGTAGCACGACCAGTGGCACGACCAGTGGCACGACCGGCAGCACGACCAGTGGCACGACCGGCAGCTCGACCACGTCGACCACCGCAGGCAGCGGCGGCACCGGTACTTCACAGCTACCGGGAGCACCGGCGCCGATAGACCCTGGTAGCGGCGCAAACGTCGCCAACACCAGCAATACTGCGAATATCACGACAGGAAATTGCTCACCGGTGCAGTCGATCCAGGCCGGAAACATCGTCAATGCCAACGGGAACGGCCAAACCGTCACCTCGGGCAATGGCGCTGGCAACGGCAATGTCGATATCAGCCAGGCGCAGTCGGCCTGCAACAACACCACCGTGGTCAACCCGACCACTGTGGTGCCTCAGACAAGGACGGTCGTCGTGCCTCAGACGACCGTGGTGCAGCAGGCCCCGGTGGCCGCGCCCGTCACCACGACGGCGCACTTCACCGGCTAGCCGCACCGCGACAAGCGACAGCAACACCCGACCAGAGAGCCGCACGCTTCCGGGCGTGCGGCTCTCTGTACCATTGGGCCGAGCGACGGGGGGAGGCCTGCAGTGTCACGGATGCGCTCGACGCCGGTCGTCGTGCTCGCTATTGCCATCGGAGCCCTCGCTGCCGCCTGCGGAAGCAGCAGTGACGCGGCGACGGCGAAGGCTGCTCTGCGGGCCACGGTCTCGGCCAGGCCAGCGGCCACGGTGTCGCGACCGACAACGCCGCCGTCGCCGCAGTTCCCCGCGTATACGGCCACTGCGCTGCAGTCGAAGCTCGACGTGCGCAGCTCGCCCAACGGACCGACGACGGTCACCCTGAACAGCCCGCTCCCGGAGGGCACCCCCCTCACGCTGCTGCTCACGCCGGGCATCTCGCAGACAGGAGGAGGCTGGCTGCAGGTGTTTCTCCCGATCAAGCCCAACGGCAGCACGGGGTGGGTCCGGGCCAGCGACGTGAAGGTCCAGGGCGATCCGTACCGCCTGGTGGTGACCCAGTCCAGTCACCAGCTGAGCGTCTACAACTTCGGCAACCTCGAGCGGTCGTACCCGGTCGCAGTGGGCGCGGCCGACACGCCCACACCCGACGGCACGTACTACATCACCGAGCTGCTCAAGACCACCAACCCCGGGGTCTACGGTGACTACGCCTACGGCCTGTCGGGCCACTCCCCGACCCTCACCGACTTCGATGGCTACGACGCGGAGATCGGCCTCCACGGCACAGGTGATCCCTCCAGCATCGGCCAGAGCGTGAGCCATGGCTGCGTCCGCCTCAACAACGCCGACGTCGACGCACTGGTACCCCTGCTCCCCCTCGGCACCCCCGTCGAGATCCAGGCCTGAGCAGCGGATCGCGCTAGCGCCGCCGACTCTTTCTGGCCGGGGCGGCGGCCCTTCGCTTCGCCTTGGTCGCCTTGGCGGTCCTCGTCGCCTTGGCGGTTTTGGTCGCCTTGGTGCTCCTCACCGGCTTGGCGGCCTTGCTCGCCTTGGCAGTCTTGCTCGCCTTGGCAGTCTTGCTCGCCTTGACGGCCTTGGCAGTCCTGGTCGCCTTGGCAGTCCTGGTCGCCTTGGCGGTCCTGGTCGCCTTGGCGGTGCTGACCGGCTTGGCGGCCTTGGTGGTCCTGACCGGCTTGGTGGCCTTGGCCGGCTTGGTCGCCCGACCCGATCTCGTGGCCTTCGTCGCCTTGGATGACGTCGACGCCCGGCGCGCCTTCGTGGTCGCCCGCGCCTTGACCGCTTTGGAGGCACGCCCAGACTTGGCCGTCTTCTGCTGCGCCTTCGTCGCCGGGCGCTGCTTGGAGGCCACCCTCGCCCGACCAGTCTGCTTCGCCTTGCGGGTCTTGGACGGGGTTGTCTTCTTGCTGGTCCTGGTCCCCGCGCCCGGCTTGGCGACCTTCTTCTTCACCTTCTGGGCCTTGGTCGCCGGCCGCGCCTTCTTCGCTCTGGCGGGCGGTGCAGGACGCGCGCTCCCCGCCGCTGTCGTCCCCGCCCTGCCGGTCCCCGTGGCTGCCGAGGGGGTGCGCCTCGGCCGTGCCCGACCGGTGGACTTCGCTGCCCGAGCCTTCTTCGCCGGCGGTCGGGCGACGACCCGCCGGCTCACGCGCCCGACCAGGCCATCGAGGCACTGCGCCCATGTGCGCTCGCCCGCCGCCCACAGCCACAGCTCGTAGCCATAGTCCCCGAGGATCGCCGACAGCGCGGCCCGATCCACGCCCTGGGCGGCGAGCGCGGAACCCCATGCGCTCCACAGCGGTGCGACGATGAACGTGCCCGAGGCGATCTCCGCCCGCACCGCATCCGGCTCGGCGGCCACTCGAGCCCGCACGCCCGTCGGCTCGGCGAGCCCCGGCAGCTCCACGAGGGTCAGCGCTCCCGAAACACGGGCGCCCGGTCGGTCTCGCCGTACGCCCGGAGGTGCTCCTCGAAGTCGACGAACAGCGGCCCGTCCGGGTCGAAGGGCCGCGCCAGCGTCCGCAGGGCGACCTTCTTGTCGAAACCGCTCAGCTTGTGGAGCGGCTCGGCGGAGTCGAGGCCACGAACCTCGAGCCCGTTCCTCGCCCGCTCGAAGGCGGTGCGACCCGCCTCGGTGCGGACCAGGACGCTCGAGTACCCCTCGTCGCTGCCCACGCTGCCCACCGAGATGTCGGCGCCGTGGCCCAGGAAGTCGGCGCACTCGTCGCAGCCCTTGAGGGCCGCGCCGTGGAAGTCCCGCACGGGCTCGTCAACGATCCGATTGCCCTCGCGGTCTTCGACGATCATCCGTCCGTGGATCACGTCCACCTTGCCCACCTGCGAGAGCAGCACGCCCCGCCGGTCGCGCAGTTCTCGAAGCATGAGCCCGCGGTAGTCGAAGCTCTTGGTGCACAACAGGGCAATCGTCAGCACCACGGCGTCGACGCGAGACTTGCCCCAGGTCCACGGCCGCGCCTGCATGGCCCGGATCGCCTGCACCTCGCAGGGGGTACCGACCACGGCGATCTTGGGATCACGGGGCAGGTCGTGACGACCGAGATCCAGATGGCCGAGTCCCATCGTCTGGTTGTAGAAGCTGCCCGCCGACGCCGCCACCTCTTCCGCCGTACGGGCCAGGTGGGCGACACCCTTCCACGGCTTGTTGTCGTCCTCCCGCGCCAGCAGCACCCCGTCGAGCTCACCCGCCTCGAGGGCGGCCACGAGGATGGCGCTCACCACACCGCCGTCCTGCGCACCGGGCATCCCGTCTGCCACCCGGGCGGTGTGGGCGTCGCGCATGACGCCGAGCCCATCGCTGGCCGGTCCCCCCGTGATGCTCCAACCCGAATCAGCCCCACCGGCAGGCTCGTCGTCCTCGGATCGTGGTCGGGTCCCGTTGCCGTTGCGCCGATGCGACAACGAGACCGGCGTCTCCTCGATGAGCGGCCACGTCGCCTCGTACCGCAATCCGCCTCGTGGGCAGAAGTCCCAGCACAGCGAGCAGCCTGTGCACATCTTCACCAGCTCCGGGAGGTCGTCCCCACCGATGCCGATCGAGTCGGACGGGCACACAGCGACGCACGCGCCGCATTGGATGCATCGTCCGGCGTCGATGACGGCAGCCTCCAGCTCCCAGAACCACGTCTTGCCCGGCACCTCCTCGACGCCGCTCATCTCGTCGCGGATGGTGAAGCCGGCCATCAGGCGGACCCGTTCAGCGTCGCCCGCAGCTCGCCGTTGGGCACCCTTCGGGACCACCTATGGAAGGGCTCGTCCGGCCGACGCTCGGCTCGGTAGCGCCCCAACACCCGCACCAGAGCGGCGGGAACGTCGTCCACGGGCTTGGCCCCCTCCACCCAGTCGATGAACGCGGCCTCTGCTCCGAGGCTGCCGCCGAGGCCGATGTCGACCGCCTCGGAGATCCGATCGGGCAGCTGCGCCGTCTCCCCCCGGAGGCCGATGTCGGCGATCTGGGGCTGCGCGCACGACGCCGAGCACCCGGAGAAATGCAGCCGCACGATCTCGTCGCCGCTGCTCGCCCCGTTCGCCGCGTTCCCGTCGGCGCCCAGCTCCTCGTCGAGGAACCGCGCCCACTGGAGCGCGCGGGCCTTGGTCTCGACCACGGCGAAGCGACAGAACTCGCTGCCCGTGCAAGCGGCGGCGCCGCGACTGAACGGGCCGGGGGCGGGACTGTGGACCCGAAGCAGCGGCTCGGCCAGCAGATCGTCCAGGCGCTCCTCGGGGACCCCGACCAGCACCAGGTTCTGATCCGTCGCCAACCGCAGCTCGCCGTCCCCGTAGGCCGAGGCGAGACGGGCCGCCTCGACCAGGTCCCTTCCCGACATGCGGCCCACGGTGACGCTCAGCCCCACAGAGAAGCGCCCTGGCCGGCGCTCGGCGTGCACCCCGACGTGGTCGCCGCGATAGCGCCGGGTCAGCTGCTCTCCGGCGGGGGCGAGCGGAACGGCACTCCTCGCCCCCACCTCGGCCCGGAATCCCTCAGGCCCGAGCTCCTGGACCAGGTACCGCATCCGGCAGATGCCGCGGTTCTCGCGGTTTCCCAGCTCGCCGTAGACCTGGGCGATGGCCCTGGTGATCTCGACGGCCTCGTCGGGCCGCACGAAGACGTCGATGTCGGACGCCATGCGGGGCCCGTCGGACAGACCGCCGCCCACGAGCACGTTGAACCCCAACGTGCCGTCGTCGGCGCGGGCAGGCCACATGCCGATGTCGTTGATCTCGGCCTGGGCGCAATCCTCCCGGCACCCGGTCACGCTGATCTTGAACTTGCGGGGGAGGTTCGCGTACTCGCGGTTGCCGGTGAAGAAGGCGGAGATGGCCTGAGCGACGGGCGATGCGTCGAAGACCTCGTCGGCATCGATGCCCGCCACCGGGCAGCACAGCACGTTGCGGGCCGAGTCACCGCAGGCCTGGACGGTGACGACACCGACGGACTCCAGCCGGCGCCAGATCTCCGGCACGTCCTCGATGCGGATCCAGTGCAGCTGCACGTCCTGGCGGGTCGTGAGGTCGCAGAAGCCATCGCCGAACACCGGGTTGGGCTCGGGGCCGCGGGCGAGCTCCTCCGCGATCTCGCCGATGGTCCGAGCCTGGAGGGCGCTCAGGCGACCCCCGGGGACCTTGACGCGCACCATGAAGGCGTCCCCGCCCTGCCGCTGCGGATACAGCCCCACCCACTTGAGCCGCTCCTGCTCGCCGGGGACGGCCGCGATGGCGGCGGGTCCCTCCCTGGCGTAGCGGTCGATGACGGCCTGGTAGACGTCGAGGGGGTGGCGCGCCAGCTTGATGCGCTCGACCTCGTTGAGCTGTCCCGCCGTCCGAAACGGCCGCAGGAACTCCATCGATCCCGGTCCTCGACTGAGCAGATGGTCCGGGCTCGGCCACCCGGCGTCGGGCCGCGATGCTAGCGCCATTTCTTACTAACCTGATCAACTTTTGAGGATTTGGGCGAAACCAGGGCCCAGCGTCACTCCCGCCCGACGCCAACCCGGGCAAGCCGGTCCGAGACCGAGATCGGCAGGAGGCGGTGGAGCGCCCAGCCCAACTTCGCCTCGGGCGAGACGGGGACCACGGCCCGGTCGTGCTCGACGGCCTCGAGGATCGCAGTGGCCACCCTCGAGGGCGCGTAGTTCCTCCGTCGGAACAGGGCGTCCAGACGGCGTACCTGGGCTGGATCGGCCCCCCGGAACCGGGCTCGGGAGAGGATCGCCGTGTTGACGATCCCGGGACAGATGACGGACACCCCGACGCCGAGGCGATGCCAGTCGGCCCGCAGACAGCGTGAGAACGCCAGCACGGCGGCCTTGCTGGTGACGTAGGCGCTCTCGCTGGCCGTCGTCGTGTAGGCGAGGCCCGAGGCCATGTTCACGACATGACCTCGACCGCGGGCCACCATCGCGGGCCCGAAGGCCTGACACCCGTGGATCACCCCCATGAGGTTGATCCCGAGAACCCAGTCCCAGTCGGCCGGCTCCATGTCGAGGAAGCGGCCGGATATGCCCACACCCGCGTTGTTGACCAGCACCTCCAGAGGCCCGTGGACGGCGTGGACCTTCTCCGCCAGCTCGGTCACCGCCTCTCGGTCCGCCACGTCGACCGAGAAGGCGTCGGCCGGGGGTCCCGCCCGGGCGCAGTCGGCGGCGGTGGCCTGAGCCCCGGGCTCGTCGATGTCGACCGCCAGGACTGGCGCGCCCGCCCGGGCGAAGGCGAGCGCCGTCTGCCGCCCGATGCCGCTGGCGGCTCCGGTGACGAGGACAGGTCCGGCGGATGTATCTGCGGTCGGTCTGGTCACGTGACTCCTTCTCGGCCGGCTCGCGGCGGCCGTCTCAGTACCCGGCCTGACCGGGATCGAGCTCGGTCAGCACCCGCAGGGCGACGGCCTCGTCGCCCTCGATGGTCAGTCGCTGGTCGAACAGGGCCTCCCCGCCTCCGAGCTCTCCGGCCACCAGGCGCAGGAAGTCGACGCCGGCGAGGCGGATCACGGCGTCGACCTCACCGTTCGCCCCGGGCGTGGTGGTGACGCGCCCGTCCGCCACGCGTAGCGTCCAGGCTCCGTTGGTCTCCTCGGCGGTCAGCTCGAAGCGCAGGGTGGCGGCCAGCCCGTCGGGGGCGCGACCGCCGAACCGCTGCTCGACGCCTTTTCGCAGAGCCAGGAGCGACGGGGCGCTCACCGCCACCCGTCCAGCGGTCCGTTCAGGGACGCTGGCCAGGAACCTGCTCACCAGGGCCTCGACGCCACGCTCGGCCACGCGCCTCCAGCCCAGGTCGCCGATCGTGCGTCGCCGCGACCGAGGTGGACGGGCGGGTGCCAGCTCGCCCTCGGCGCTCACCACGTAGCCGGACATGCCGGGGGACGCCGGCCGGGACGGTCGTCGGGCCAGCGCTGCGTCGACGGCCGTCGCCAGCCGCTCCCGCTTGGCCGTCTCCCGCTGATCCCGCCCCTCGGCGAACTCGGGCAGCACCTCCCTGCCGAACAGCTCGAGGGCCTCACAGA
>JBPYEZ010000179.1:0-21720 GCA_051984395.1 Acidimicrobiales bacterium
GCCAGAACCTCCTCGGCGGTCACCTCCCGTCGGAGCATCGCCGACGGGTTGCCGACCCCGTGGCGTCGGTTCTTCACCACGACCCGGGCCAGATGGTCCAGGGTCACACCGGACTCGTGCATGAGGCGCTGGGCCCGCAGGGCGAAGTAGGCCGGCGTGGCGGCCAGACCGGCCTCCTCCCGCCACGGCTCGAAGAACGACGATCGGATGATGCCCTTGGGCATCTTCTCGATCCCGTACACCAGGACGGTGTCGTGCTGCCCGGCGCGTATGGCGTCGGCGGCGAGGATCAGCGCGGCCGCGCCGCTGGCGCAGCCGGCCTCCACGTCGAAGATGGGCATGCCCGTCATGCCCAGGGCGTCGAGGACCTTGTGGCCGGCAGCCACCCCCCCGTAGGCGGTGCCGCAGAAGGCGGCCTGGAAACCACCTCGTCCCACGCCCGCGTCGGCCAGGCTGGCCTGCACGGCGGCCACGCCCATCTCGGTCACCGACTTGCCTTCGAAGCGCCCGAAGGGATGGATCCCGACACCTGCGACGTCCACGCCCGTGGCCGTCACCGCTCCTCCGGAGCGAACGCGTACGTGACCACGGGCTCACCGTCCTCAGCAGCCTGCAGGGGGACGAGCTCGAGTCGCATGACCTGGCCGCGGCGCAGGCGGGCCGGGTCGGCCTCGGTGATCCGGGTGACGACCCGGATTCGTTCCGGCAGCTCCACCACGCCGAACCCGAACGGCACCTCGCCGCGGTAGCCGGGCGGCGGGGCCGTCACCGCGGTCCAGGACCACAGGGTGCCCGACGGCGAGAGCAGCATCTCGGCGATGTTCCCGGCCGAGCAGTACGGGCAGGACGCGGTGACCGGAAAGTGGTGCTCACCGCAGTTGGCGCACCGCCCTCCGAGGAGACGGGCAGACCCGTCGGCCGCCGCGGTGAGCAGCCCCTCCCGCACCGGGACCCTCCCGCGGAACTCGTCCCTGACGTCAACCGGATCGCTCGTCGTGGCCTCCGAACTCCTTGCGCATGGCGGACAGTACCCGGTCCCCGAAGTCGGCCTCGCCCCTCGAGGCGAACCGCTCGTACAGCGCCGTGGTCAGGACGTGGGCAGGGACACCTTCGTCGATCGCCGCCATCGAGGTCCAGCGGCCCTCTCCCGAGTCGGAGACCCGGCCGGTGAAGCTCGACAGATCCGGCTCCTGGAGGAGAGCGGATGCGGTGAGATCCAGGAGCCACGACGCCACCACGCTCCCCCGGCGCCACACCTCGGCCACCTCGGTGGTGTCGATGTCGTACCGGTAGTACTGGGGATCACGCAGCGGCGTGGTCTCGGCGTCCGACACCTCCTTCTCGTTGCCGATGTTGGCGCGGTGCAGGACGGTGAGGCCCTCGGCGTAGGCGGCCATGATCCCGTACTCGATGCCGTTGTGCACCATCTTGACGAAGTGGCCAGCTCCGTTGGGCCCGCAGTGGAGATAGCCGTTCTCCGACGTCGAGTGCTTCCCTTTGCGTCCAGGCGTCCGCTCGATCGATCCCGCTCCCGGGGCGATGGAGGCGAAGATCGGGTCGAGGTGGGCGACCACCTCGTCCTCTCCGCCGATCATCAGGCAGAAGCCGCGCTCCAGACCGAACACACCGCCGCTCGTCCCCACGTCGACGAGATGGATCCCCTGCGGCTCGAGCGTCTTCGCCCGTTCGATGTCGTCGCGATAGTAGGAGTTGCCGCCGTCGATGATGATGTCTCCCCGCTCCATCTTCTCGGCCAGACCAGTCGCGGTCTGGCCCGTGACGGCGGCGGGGAGCATGATCCATGCCGCCCTCGGGACGGTGAGCTTGGACACGAAGTCGTCGACGGAGGACGCGCCGATCGCACCTTCGGCTTCCAGCGCCTTCACCTTCGGCGGATTGCGGTCATAGACGACGCACTCGTGGCCGTCCCGCATGAGCCGTCTGACCAGGTTCGCACCCATGCGGCCGAGGCCGATCATTCCGAGCTGCATACCCCGATCCCTCCCTCTCCGTTGGTCCGCCGATTGTCCGAGCAGGGCTCGCTCGCCATCACCGAGGCTAGTGCCGGTCCCAGAGCTTGATGCCGCCGAGACGGCCTGCCGCCGGTCCCCGCCGGCCGCAGCGCAGCTCAGGCGTTCCTGGCCGTCACCGCGGCGGTGATGGCATCGGCGAAGCGTTGGGTGCCCGCAGGGGAGGCGAGGTGGACGCCATCCGGCTGGCGTAGCGGCACCGGCATGCCAGCGGCGTCCACGACCGACGGCAGGTAGCGGCCCTGGGGGTCGGTGAACGGCTTGACCTGGTCGACGAACAGCGGCCGGCGCGCTGGTGAGGCTGGCGCCCTGAGCGCCAGGTAGATCATGTCCAGGGTGGTGAGCTTCTGCTGCATCGCCGGCTTGGCCATTGGCGGTCCCAGCACCCAGTAGACCTGGGCGTGGTCCGAGCTGAGGATGTCGGTGGCCTGCTGGGCGGCGGCCGCCCAGGCGGCGTAGAACTGTGGGGTCATGTCGGCGATGCCGGGCCGGGTGCCGAACAGGCCGTAGTTGCCGACGAACTCGACCACCACGATGTCGGGGTGGTACTGGGCGACCAGCTGGCGCATCCTGGCCAACCAGTCGAACCGGGTGTCGAGGAGCCCGGTGCCGAAGTACGCCACCACCTGCACCTGGAAGCCCTGGTTCTGGAGACCACCGGTGGCCGCGGGCCCCGCCGACTGCATGATCGAGTCGCCGATCAGCAGCACCTTGCGGTGCGACGTGAGCACGATCACCACGGCGCCGAGGCCGAGCACCACGACCACGACGGCGGCGAGCGCAGCGAGCGTGACCCGCCGGCGCCTCGTCGGGCGGGCGGGGACCACGTGACGGTCCACTGCCGCGCCTTACCCGGGTCCCCTGGCGACCAGTCGGTCCATGGCCTGCCGTCCTCGCTGCGCGCTACGGCCGGCGGATCCCCCGAGCCGGCCCTTCTCTCGAGCCGGTCTCGCCCGCCGGCTGCCCGGGTCGGTGCTCCAGGCCCGGCGCGGGCGACATGCGACGGAGACGCTCGGGCCGGACGTAGCCCTCGGCCGCATACCAGTCGGCCGACCGGCGGATGGCGTCGGCCGCGGCACCGGTCCTGTACCCCAGCTCCCGACGGGCTCGCGAGTCGTCGAAGACCATCCTGGTGGTGGACATGCGGGCTGCTTCCATGGGGATCGCCGGCGAACGGCGGAGCAGGCGACCCTGGATCAGCTCGCTGGCGCGCCCGGCGCCCAGGGCCGCCGAGGCCGGAAGCCTCCCTCTGGGCCGCGGGAGGCCGGTGTGGTCGGCCAGCACGCCCAGGATGTCGACCAGCTCCATGTTCTCGCCGCCGAGGATGTAGCTCCGTCCCGACCGGCCGGACTCGGCGGCCAGGAGGTGGCCCTGGGCGACGTCGTCGACGTCGACCACGTTGAGCGCCGTGTCCACGTAGGCGGGAATGCGGCCGTTCAGGAAGTCCACGACCAGCTGGCCCGTCGGCGTCGGAGCCCGGTCCCCGTCGCCCAGGGGGAAGGTCGGATGAGTGATGACGACCGGCAGACCGGCCGCCGCGTGGCGCAGGGTCTCGTGCTCGGCCACGTACTTCGACCGCTTGTAGCTCCCGAAGAGGTGCTCTATGTCGGCCACGACGTCCTCGTCGGCCGGCGCTCCGTCGGCCCGCAACCCGATCGTGCCGACGGTGCTGGTGTACACGACCCCGCACCCCGACGCCGTCGCAGCAGCCAGCACGTTGCGCGTGCCCCCGACGTTGACGTCGTAGAAGAGCTGGGGCCGGCGAGCCCAGAAGCGGTACAGCGCCGCGGTGTGGAAGACGACCCGGGTGCCCGTCAGGGCTCGGCGCACGGCATCACCGTCGCGAACGTCGGTCTCGACCACCTCGACATCGAGCTTCTGGATGTTGGTCTGGTCGACGCCGGGCTCCACCATCGCCCGAACCGCGCAGCCCCGGCCCAAGAGCGCCCTGACGATCGCCGATCCGATGAAGCCGGTGGCGCCCGTCACACAGACCTGGTCGGCGCGGCCGAGTGGGCTCGTCATGGGGTGGTTGATCGCTCAGACCGTCTCACGCTTGAGCGCGCTCTTGGCGACCGTGCGCCCGAAGTCCCACACCAGGCCGGGATAGCGATGCGCGTCGGCCACCACGTCCTGGAAGGCGTCCACGAAGGCGTCGACCTCTTCCTGCCCCGCCACCAGCGGGGGCAGGATCTTGAGGACGTTCATGTTGTCGCCGGCGACCTGGGTGAGTATCCGGTGCCGGTGCAGCATGGGCACCACGATCATCTGGGTGAACAGGCCGGGCCGGAGCCGCTCCATCATCCGCCAGCCCGAGCGCAGCTTGAGCGACCGGGGCTCGCCGAACTCGATGCCGATCATCAGGCCCTTGCCCCGGACGGCGCGCACCAGCTCGAACTTCTCCACCATCGGCTCGAGCGCCGTCACGAGCGCCTCGCCGGTCGCGTCAGCCCGCTCGACCAGGCGCTCGTCGTCGAGGACCCGAAGCGTCGCCAGACCGGCGACCATGGCCAGATCGTTCTCCCCGAACGTCGAGCTGTGCACCACGGCCCGCTCCATGTGGTCGAAGACGCGGTCGAAGATCTCAGCCCGGCAGAGGAGCGCCCCCACGGGCACGTACCCGCCCGAGAGCGCCTTGGCGACCGTGATCATGTCCGGCTGCGCGTCCCAATGGTCCAGGGCCAGGAACCGGCCCGTGCGACCGATGCCGGTCTGCACCTCGTCGATCACGAGAAGGGCACCGTGGCGCGAGCAGGCCTCGCGGGCCCGGGCGAGGTAGCCGTCGGGTGCGACGTGCACCCCCTTGCCCTGTATCGGCTCGACGATGAACGCAGCCACGTCGCCTCGGGCGAGCTCGGCGTCCAGGGCGTCGGCATCACCGAAGGGAACCTCCACGCAGCCAGGCAGCAGCGGCCCGAAGCCGTCACGGAACTCACTCCCCCCGTTGACCGAGAGGGCGCCGTTGGTCAGTCCGTGGAAGGCATGATCGCAGTAGACGATCCGGGTCCGACCCGTTGCCCGGCGTGCGAACTTGATCGCGCCCTCCACCGCCTCGGCGCCGCTGTTGGTGAAGAAGCAGCGGTCGACCTGAGGGGGAACCCGGTCGAGGAGCGCTTCGGCCAGGAGACCCGGCAGCAGCGAGCAGTCCATCTGGACCAGGTTGGCGAAGTCGGCGTCGACCGCGTCGTGAAGCGCCTGCTTCAGCACCGGATGTGACCGTCCGAGGGCGAAGACGCCGAAGCCGGCGAGAAAATCGAGGTAGCGCGCGCCGTCGCGGTCGAAGAGATAGCACCCCTCCCCACGCTCGTAGAAGCGATCGAAGCCGATCGTGTGGAGCACCTTGACCATCTGCGGGTTGAGGTGGGCCGAGTGCAGCCGGAAGTCCTCCCCCCGCCGCTCGGCGACCGTGGCCCGCAGGTCGAACGTCATCCGCAACCCTCCACTTCGAGCAAGATCGTCACCGGACCATGGTTGACGAGCTCCACATCCATCATGGCCCCGAACATGCCTGTCTCCACTCTCGCCCCCAGACCCTCCAGCGCCTCCCCGAAGGCAGTCACCAGCGGTTCGGCTCGTTCTGCCGGCGCGGCGTCTGCCCAGGACGGTCTCCGCCCTCGGGACACGTCGGCGTACAGCGTGAACTGGCTGACGACGAGGGCCGATCCGCTGGTCTCGGCCAGGGACCGGTCCATCTGACCGTCACTACCGAGAATACGCAGATGCCAGACCTTCTCGGCCAGCCGGCGGGCGGTGCCCTCGTCGTCGGTGTGCGTCACACCCACCAGCACGCACAGCCCCGGACCGATCTCCCCGGTCACCTCGGTGCCCACGACCACTCGGGCCCGGTGGACCCGCTGTACCAGCGCTCGCATCCCGCGACCTAGTTCGGGAGGTCGATGGCGACGTACTTCGTCGAGAGGTACTCCTCGATCCCCTCCCGGCCCCCCTCGCGCCCGAAGCCGGAGTGCTTCACACCACCGAAGGGTGCCGCCGGGTTGGACACCATGCCCCGGTTGAGCCCGACCATCCCCACCTCGAGACCTTCGACGACCCGGAGGGCGCGCTCGAGATCGCGGGTGAACACGTAGGCGACGAGCCCGTACTCGCTGCCGTTGGCCCGGGCCAGAGCCTCCTCCTCGGTCCGGAAGCCAGTCACCGGGGCGACGGGTCCGAACACCTCCTCGGAGAGGATCCTCGCCTCGTCGGGCACGGCGCCGATGACGGTGGGCTCGAAGAAGTACCCGGCGCCACCGCCTCGGCCGCCGCCGACGAGCACCTTGCCGCCGCGGCCGACGGCGTCGTCGACCAGCTCGGACACCTTGGTGCGCTGGTCCTCGTCGATCAGGGGTCCGACGTCGACGCCGTCATCGGTCCCCCGCCCCATGCGCAGCGATCCCAGGCACGCCGCCAGCCCGGCAGCGAACTCCTCGGCGATCGGCTCGGCCACGTGGAAGCGGTTGGCGGCCACGCAGGACTCGCCGATGTTGCGCATCTTGGCGATCACGGCGCCTTCCAGCGCCCGGTCGAGATCGGCGTCCTCGAAGACGACGAAGGGGGCGTTGCCGCCCAGCTCCATCGACGTCCGCAGCAGGTTCCGGGAGGCCTGCTCCATCAGCGTGCGGCCCACCGGCGTGGACCCGGTGAAGGAGACCTTCCGGAGCCGGGGATCGGCCATCACCGCCCCGGCCGTGCGGCCCGCCGACGTGCTCGGGATCACGTTGAGGACGCCGGGAGGCAGCCCGACCTCCTCGAAGACGCGGGTGAGGGCGAGCATGGACAACGGCGTGAGCTGTGCCGGCTTGAGGACCACCGTGCACCCGGCGGCGAGCGCGGGGCCGATCTTCCTGGTCCCCATGGCCAGGGGGAAGTTCCACGGCGTGATGAGCAGGCAGGGCCCCACGGGTTGCTTCATCGTCAGCAGACGTCCCGACCCGCTCGGGTCGCGAGACCATCGACCGTCGATCCGCACCGCCTCCTCCGAGAACCAGCGGAGGAACTCCGCCCCGTAGCTGATCTCCCCCCTGGACTCGGCCAGGGGCTTGCCCATCTCGAGGGTCATGAGCAGGGCCAGGTCCTCCCGCCTGTCCATGAGCACCTGCCAGGCCCGCCGCAGGATCTCGCCCCGCTCCCGGGGCGGATGGTCCGCCCACGGCCCCTGGGCCCGGTCGGCGGCGTCGAGGGCGGCGAGGGCATCGTCCTCGTTGGCATCTGACACCCGAGAGATGACCTCACCGGTGGCCGGGTCCTCGACGGCGAACGACGCCCCACCGGACGCCTCCCGCCACTCGCCCCCGATCCGCAGGCGCGGGACCACGGCTTCGTCGATCACCCGCCGTTCCTGGGCACTGGTCGTCATGCCCGGTGACCTACCCGTTCCCCAAAGAACCCAGCGTGCACCATCTCGAACCGCGCCGCGGTGCTGATCAGGAGGACCAGCTGCCCCGCTTGTTCACCACGTAGGGACCCACCGTCACCCGGACCCGCGCCGACGGGTCGTCGTGCACCAGCTGGGCGGCCAGCTTCTGCACCGCCGGATGGGCCCGATCGACGTACGCCGAGGCTTCCTCCCTGGTCAGGGCGGGGCCGGCGAGCCGATTCGTCTCGACCTCGAGCTCCGCCTGCACCATGAGCGTCACCGTGGGAGGTTTGGGCACCACGGCGCCACCGCCGCTCAGGACCCGCACGTCGTGGTTCTCCCCGGTCGGCGCCGGCTCGGCCGGCTCAGGAGCCGGCCGTTCGCCGAGGACCTTCACTGCCTGCTGCTGCTCCGCCATCGGCTCTCCTCCGGCTGTCGTCCGTGTCCACCGAAATGGGACCACGCCTCGTCGGCGCTGGTTGCGTCGGCCCGACCGGGTCCCCTCGCCGCCGCCGCCATCACCGTCAGCTCCAACCGAGTCCTGCTGTTGCGCCCGGTGACGAACCGCCCTTCCCCCCGCCGAACCCACCTTAGCCGCCAACCCCACGTACTCCTCCTCCCACCGCGCCACCCAGGCTAGGCCCGAAACCGACGATATGCACAGCGACGGGGCAAGAAATCCACAGGCCTCCCCAGGTCCGCGGAGGGTCGGGACCCGTACCGCCCGGGAGGGAAGCCCCGATACCACCCCGGATACCCTTTTCAGCCCTCCCGGCAGGGCCTATGGTGTGGCCTCTCGCTCTCGCCTGGGAGGTCCCAGCGGACCGTGCAACATCACGAGGTCACGGCGCAGCCTTCGCGAGTCCTTCCCCGTTTCCAGGTCGGCACCTGGGTGGAAGCGACCAAGGCGATCGTCTGCGTCTGGGGCGAGGTCGACTGCGCCACCGCGCCCCGCCTCGCCGCGACCCTGGCCGAGATGACCGAGCAGGGCCGGCTGAACCTCGTGGTCGACCTCAGCGGCGTCTACTTCATGGACTCGACCGGGCTGGCCGTGCTGGCCGTGGCCCACAAGCGGTTGCAGGCGGCCGACGGCGGCCTCGTGCTGGCCGGGCCGACCCCAGCGGTGCGGCGATCCCTCGAGGTGACCGGCCTCGACAAGATGATGCCGGTGACCGACACGCTCCCGAAGGTCTCCTCGGCCCTCCTGGAGTCGACACGGGCCCGGGATCGGTCCCCCGACCTCGACGAGGACGACAGCCAGCAGGAGGAGCCCGAGCCGACGCCGTAGTCGGGCTCGACCCTCCGGCGAGCGGTCAGCCGGTCGGTCGCCTCCATGGCGCGCGGTGGTGAGCGACCTCGGCGTGGTGGTCCACACCCTGTCCGTCCGCCGGGTCGACGTGCACCAACGCCGAGGTGAGCCGGGGGACGTCGTGGAGTAGCGCGTGCCGGGCCTGCTCGGCGATGTCGTGACCCTCGCTCACCGTGAGCTCGCCGCTCACCACCACCTCCGCCTCGGCCCACAGGGCGTGGCCGATCCAGCGGAGGCGCAGGTCGCCCACACCTCGGACACCGGGCACGGCGCCGAGCACGGAGGCACACCGGTCGACGAGCTCGGGCTCCACGGCGTCCATGAGCCGTCGGAAGACGTCGCGCGCCGCCTCCCGCCCGACCAGCACGATGGCGACGGTGATCACGAGGCCGGCGATCGGGTCGGCCAGGCGGAAGCCCGCCGCCACGCCGACCGCCCCCACCAGCACGGCCAGGGACGTCAGGCCGTCGGTCCGGGCGTGCAGCCCGTCCGCGACCAGGGAGGCCGAACCGATGCGTCGTCCGACGCCGATCCGGAACCGGGCCACCCACTCGTTCCCCAGGAACCCCAGCACGGCGGCGGCGGCCACGGCGCCCAGCAGCTGGACTCGCTGAGGATGAAGCAACCTGTTCACGGACTCGTAGCCGGCCGCGACCGACGACGCCGCGATCACCGCAACCACGGCGAGGCCGGCGAGGTCCTCGGCCCGTCCGTAGCCGTAGACGTATCGGCGGCTCGGGGGCCGACGGCCGACCAGGAACGCCAGCCCGAGGGGGACGGCCGTCAGGGAGTCGGCCAGGTTGTGCAGCGCGTCGCCGAGGAGGGCCACCGATCCGCTCACCACGAAGACGGCCATCTGGGCCGCCGCCGTCAGGGCCAGGCCGAGCAGGGAGAGCCGCACCGCCCGCATCCCCTCGCGGCTCGTCTGGAGGACCTGGTCGACCTCCCCGAGCGGCCCGTGCGAGCCGTGGGCGTGGTGTGCGTGCGGCGCGTGGCGTGCCACCAGCCCGCCCAGGCGTCCGATGCGTCCCCGCCAGCCGCGTTCATGGTGGGGGTGCCCGTCGCCGGTGTGGCCACGCGTCCCCATGGCGGCATCAGGCTACCCGGCCCGCGACGAGATCCCTGGCTTCACCATGGTTCGCTGGCGCGCTGGGTAGGGACGAGGCATTCGCCTATCCTGCCTAGATGCATCCGCCCGGGCGGGTGTCCTGACTGCGTGCAGCGCATCGTCGCAGCATCTCCGCCCCGCTCAGCTTCCGGCACGCCATTCTCACCGGCTCGCTCCGGTGTCACTCTGGTGACGCGTTGATCAGGCTGCCCACGGTGCGCCGGCCGGTCCCGAGCGTGCCGGGCGTGCTGCGACCCGTGACCGACCTCGTGGGCCAGGCCGGCGCCGCCGGCGTCCGACAGGTCGCCGCGGCGCGCCGGCAGCTCGACCATGCGCCGGGCCGGGCGCGTCGCAGGACCTGGGTCGGCAACGGTCGGGCCCACATAGAGGTGCACGCCGTCCACCGTTCGGACGGGCAGCTGCTGGCGCGTCAGGTAGAGCGCGACCTCGAGGCCCTGAAGGGCGTCGACTGGGCCAGGGTCAACGCCGCGCTGGGGCGCGTCGTGGCCGCCTTCGACGAGGACGCGACGCCTCTCGACACCATGGTCGCCACGGTCGAGGCCGCCGAGGAGGCTCACGACGTCGACAAGGAGCGGTTCCCCCGCGACCGGCCGTCGTACCCCGGCGACTCCGAGCCGCTGCTTCGCAACCTCGCCGCCCTCGGTGCCGACACCCTCGGTCTCGGCGTGAGCGTGTTCGGCCAGCTCCTCCGGGCGACCCCCATCCCCGGTGAGGTCGCCTCGGTCATCGCCCTGGCCGACAGCCAGCCGCGTGTCCGCCGCCTCCTCGAGAGCCACCTCGGGCTTCCCACGACCGACCTGGGCCTTGCCCTGGCCAGCGCGGTGGCCCAGGCGCTGAGCCAGGGACCGCTGGGCCTCCTCGTCGACATGGGTCATCGGGTCAACCTGGTGGGCGAGATCCGATCGCGCCAGCGAGCGTGGGCCGGGCGGGAGCCGCAGCTCGTCGCCCAGAACGGGCGACGGCGTGTGCAGCCGGTCGAGACACCAGGCCGGCCCGTTCCTCTCCCCCGCGGCACCGTCGAGCGGCACGCCGACCGGGCTTCCCTGGCCGCCTTCGGTGTCTTCGGCCTGTCTCTGGCCGCCACCAAGGACCCCCGCAGGGCGGCGAACACCCTGATGGCGGCGGCACCGAAGGCAGCCCGTCTGGGACGGGAGGCGTTCGCCGCCCAGCTGGGACGAGACCTGGCCAACCTCGAAGTCGTCGTGCTCGATCCCTCTGCCCTCCGCCGTCTCGACCGGCTGGACACCGTCGTGGTCGACCGCTCGGCCATCCTCCACGGGGGGACCCTCGACCCGCTCGTCGACGCGTTCGTCGCCCGCGTGCGCCACGCCGGCTACGGCCTGGTCGTCGCAGGGGTCGAACGACAAGAGCGGCTCCGGCTGGGCGCCGATCGCAGCGTGCCGGGACATGGCGAGCTGGCCGACTCGGTGCGCGCCCTCCAGCGCGAGGGTCGCGTGGTCGCGTGCGTGTCGGCGACGGCCGATCGAGCCCTGCGGACGGCCGACTGCGGGATCGGGCTGACGAGCCCGTCGTCTCCGCCGCCGTGGGGTGCGCACCTGCTCTGCGGGCGCAGCCTCGAGGCCGCCTGTCGCATCGTCGACGCCGCCGCCGCGGCGCGACGGAGCAGCCGTCGCAGCACCGTTCTGGCCGCGGGGGGCTCGGCCATCGGCGGGGTCGGCGCCCTGATGGGACCTGGTCGCGGGGCGGCGCAGCGAGGTCTTCTTCCGGTCAACGCGGCCGCGCTCCTCGCTGAGGCGGTCGGGACCTGGTCGGCCGCCGAGGTGTCCCGCCGACCACGCCCGGTGCCGGTCGACCGGCCGAACTGGCACGCCATGGGGATCGAAGAGGCCCTCGCCGCCCTCGGGAGCTCGCCCGCCGGTCTGACCACGGCGGCTGCCGCCAAGCGGACCGCCTCCTCGGCTGGCAGCGCTGCCGGGCAAGGGCCGTCGAACCTGGCTTCGGCCCTCGTGGCCGAGCTGGCCAATCCCTTGACGCCGCTGCTCGCCCTGGGCGCCGGACTGTCTGCGGCCGTCGGTTCGATCACCGACGCCGCCCTGGTTGGCGGGGTGGTGGCCATCAACGCCGGCATCAGCGCCGCCCAGCGGCTCCGGACCGAGCACTCCCTCGAGGAGCTCACCCGGGCGACAGCCGTGAAGGCGACCGTCGGTCGGGGAGGAGAGTTCGTCGAGATGCCGGCGGACCTGCTCGTCGTCGGCGATCTCGTGCGGGTCGCCGAGGGCGAGGTGGTGCCGGCCGACTGCCGGCTGCTCGAAGCAGCGTGGTGCGAGGTCGACGAGTCCAGCCTCACCGGCGAATCGCTGCCGGTGGCGAAGGACCCCGAGCCCGTCCCCGGCGCCGCCCTGGGAGAGCGCAGCTGCATGCTCTACGCGGGCACCACGGTCGTCGCCGGCGGCGCCCTCGCCGTCGTCGTGGCGACCGGGACGGCCACCGAGGCGGGTCGCAGCGTGGCGGGCGTCGGCGACCCTCCACCCAGCGGCGTGGAGACCCGACTCAACTCGCTGACCACGGCCACTCTGCCCGTCACGCTCCTCAGCGGCGCCGCCGTGGGCACGATGGGCTTCCTTCGGCGACGTCCCCTCCGCCAGGCGGTCGGATCCGGCGTGAGCCTCATGGTGGCGGCCGTTCCCGAGGGGTTGCCGCTGCTGGCGACCGTGGCCCAGCAGTCGGCCGCCCAGCGTCTCTCCCGGCACGAAGCCCTCGTCCGCAACCCTCGTACCATCGAGGCCCTGGGGCGGGTCGATCTGCTCTGCTTCGACAAGACCGGCACCCTGACCGAGGGCCGGATCGGCTTGCAGCGGGTGTCCGACGGTGTCGTCGACGAGCCTGTGGACGCCCTCGGGCCGGGCCGGCGGGAGGTGCTGGCTGCTGCGCTGCGGGCCACCCCGCCATCGGGAGACGGCGAGGTGCTCACGCACGCCACCGATCAGGCGGTGGCCGACGGTGCCGCCGCCCTGGGCGTCACCGCCGGCGATGGCGCCGGTGCGTGGGAGCCGCAGGACGAGCGGGCGTTCGAGCCCGCCCGGGGCTTCCATGCCGTCCTGGGTCGCGGCGGGGCCGGCTCGCGGGTCGCCATCAAGGGCGCGCCGGAGGCGGTGCTGGCACGCTGCAGCACGTATCGAGACCCCGAGCGCGGCAGTCGACCACTCGACCGGCGCGCCCGTCGGCGGCTCGACGCCGAGGTGGACCGTCTCGCGCAACAAGGTCTTCGGGTGCTCGCCGTCGGCGAGCGGCGCTGGAACGGTCCCGACGAGCTCGGCGACGACGAGCTGGGCGACCTCGAGCTGCTCGGCTTCGTGGCCCTGGCCGACCTCGTGCGCTCCACCGCCGCCGCCGCCGTTCGCACGCTTCGTCGCGCTGGCGTCGAGGTGGCCATGATCACCGGGGACCATCCGAGCACCGCCGAAGCCATCGCTTCCGAGCTGGGCATCCTCAACGGCGGACGCGTCCTCACCGGCCCCGACCTCGAGCGGCTCGGGGAGACCGAGCTGGACGAGGCCATCACCGACGTCACCGTGTTCGCCCGGGTGTCGCCAGCCGACAAGGTCCGCATCGTCGACACGTTCCAACGAGCAGGTCGCGTGGTCGCGATGACCGGCGACGGCGCCAACGACGCCCCTGCCATCCGGCTCGCCAACGCCGGGGTGGCGCTGGGCCGGCGGGGAACTCCCGCCGCCCGCGGCGCAGCCGACCTGGTCGTGACCGATGACCGTATCGAGACCATCATCGACGCCATCGTCGAGGGACGGGCGATGTGGGCCCGGGTGCGGGACGCACTGGCGATCCTCGTCGGCGGGAACCTCGGCGAGGTGGCCTTCACGTTGGCCGGGACCGCCATCACCGGCCGGTCACCCCTGAACGCTCGCCAGCTCCTGCTCGTCAACCTTCTCACCGACATGGTGCCGGCGATGGCCATCGCCCTCCAGCCTCCGGCGTCGACATCGCCCGAGGCCCTCCTGCACGAAGGACCCGAGGCGTCCCTGGGCGCACCCCTCGCCCGCCAGATCGCGCTGCGGGCGGCCACGACAGCGGGCGGGGCCACCGCCGCCTGGCTGGCGGCGAGCGCCACGGGCCGCCCGGCCAGGGCCCGGACCGTCGGGCTGGTCGCCGTCGTCGGCACCCAGATGGGCCAGACGATCGTCGCCGGCAGGCGCAGCCCCGCGGTCATCGCTTCCGCGCTGGCGTCGGCAGGGCTGCTCGTGCCGATCATCCAGATCCCTCCCGTCAGTCGGTTCTTCGGGTGCACTCCCCTCGGGCCGGTGGGCTGGGCCACGGCCGTCGGCTCGGCGTCAGCGGCCACCGGCGCGTCGATCGCCGCGCCGTGGCTGGCGTCCCGAGCGCTGGGCGGCCGGACCCGTCCGGCGTCGTCCGCGCCGGAAGACGAGCGCCGCCAGGGCGGTCCTGACCGTGACGAGGAGCGAGGCGGCACCAGCGAGGCGCGGCGCGGTCCCGTCGAGCCCGCCGCGCCGCCGGACAGCTCGGGGGACAGAGGACGTGACGCGAGCCGACGACGCGTCGACCGGGGAAGCCGCGACACCCGCGGAGGCGGGCAACGGCGGGTCGTGGTAGCTGCGGAGACCCGACGTCGCCGTCAAGGTGACCGTCCATCACCCTGACGGGTGAGCGGTTGACCAGTTGACGTGGGTGTTCGCGATGATTTGCGACTCGCTGTTTGAGCGCGCACGGCCTTGGGTAGTCCACGATGCCGGGAACCAGTGCCCGCCAAGCTGGTTCCGGAGAGCGCCAGGATCCGCCGCCTGGTCCGCTCCGCCAACGGCGCCCATTCGGGCGCCGTTGGTGTTTTTCTGGGGAAGTTTTTTCTGGGGGAGGTTCGCGCGGGATCGGGGACCGACGGCGCTGGACCGACGGTTCTCCGCGTCGACGTGTCCGGCTACGAACCGATCGTGATCAGGTCGGCCATCACGAACACCTCTCCCGCAGGCGTCCCGAAGACCACGACGGGGCCGGCGAGGCCGAAGGTCATCCGGTCCAGGACGACGCTGCCGAGCAGGATCTGTCGTCGCAGGGCCTGGACCCAGTACGACCCCGACGAGCCGCGACAGCAGAGCACGACCATGGTCCCATCGGCGAACTGCACCCGCAGGGTCTCGGCCCGGTGCCCGGCGCCGGTCGAGCAGACGTCGTGGACCGGCACCGCCGAGCTCCGCAGCCTGGCCGCGGCCGCGGAGGCCCGCGCCCGTAGCCGCTCGAGCTCGTCGTTCTGGGCCTCGGCGAACGCCGCTTCGAGCTCGTGGCGCTCCTCCGAGGAGAACAGGCGGTCGAAGTCGCTCGGCGACTCGACCCCCTTGCGGTCCTCGCGCTCGTCGTCGTCGGGGCGCTCGGCCGCGGGCAGGCGGCGGCCCAGCCTCCACTCGGTGAAGACGCCCGGCAGCGACAACCCGGCCAGCAGGCCTACCACTGTCACCAGCACCACCAGCCTGATCACGGCGCTCACCGGCGATCGCTCCCCAAGTTTTCTCCAAGACGACCCGATCCCCGGTGCTTACCCTCCGATCACCAACGACAACCGGATCGGCCCGGCCCGCCTCGCCGGCGACTCGTCCTAGACGACGCTCCCGCCGGACTCGACCCGGGATCGCAGCAGCCGGGCGAGCCGCTCGCGGTGGAAGTTGGCGTCCCCGAAGCTGACCTGGTCGAGCTGGGCACGCTTCAGGAAGAGGTGCAGGTCGTGCTCCCAGGTGAAGCCGATGCCACCGTGCACCTGCAGGCTGGACGCCATCACCCGGGGTGCGGCGTCCGAGCACCAGACCTTTGCCGCCGACGCCGCGACGGCGGCATCCGGATCACCGGCGGAGATGCACCACGCGGCGTGGTACACGCTGGACCGCATGCCTTCCACGTCGACCAGCATGTCGGCGCACCGATGCTTGACCGCCTGGAAGCTGCCGATGGGTCGGCCGAACTGGACCCGGTCCTTGGCGTGCTCGACGGCCAGCTCCAGGGCCCGGTCCGCCCCTCCGAGCATCTCGGCGCCGTGGGCGACGGCCCCGCGATCGGTCATGGTCTCCACCGCGTCGGCGCCCCCGAGCCGTACGGCCGGCACGTCGTCCAGCCCGACCCAACCCAGCTCCCTGGTCAGGTCCATCGCCGGTTGGCGACCAGGGCGACGGTCGGCCGGGGCCTCGGCCGCGACGAGCGCCGGAACGCCGTCGTCGTCCTTCACGCAGGCCACGAGCACGTCTGCCGACGGCGCGTAGAGCACGGGCGCCCGCGGGTCCCACACCACGGCGCCGATCGCTTCACCGCTCACCAGCGGCTCGACCCAACGATTGGCCCAGGCGACGCCCGACGCCGCTGCCCGGGCGAGGGCGCCGACGGCCAGCAGGCTCGACAGGTAGGGTGCCGGCGCCAGGTGCCGACCGACCTCCTCCAGGAGGACGGCCGCCTCCACCGGTCCCAGGCCAAGACCACCCTGGCTCTCGGGCACCTCGAGACCCAGCCACCCCTGGACGGCCATCGCCTTCCACAGACCGTCGTCGAGCCCGCCACCACGGTCGACCACCGACCTGACCCGCAGCGGCGACGACAGGTCGTCGAGCAGCCCCCGAGCGGCCTGGCGCAGCGCGAGCTGATCCTCCGACAGCTCGAAGTCCATGGCCCAGAGTGTCGAGGGTCACGGACCGGGGCGTCAACGGGACGCCCCGTGGCACGGGCGGAACGGGGGCCGTCGACGGGCCCGCGCCAGGACCCTCTCGCCTACCATCGCCCTCAATGGACCTGTCCCCCACCTCGTCGGAGGAGGAGTTCCGCGCCGAGCTGCGCCGGTGGCTGCACGACCACCTGCCGTGGGAGTACGGCACCGGCCTGCCGCCCCGGTTCGACGATCTCGCCGAGGAGGTGGCCTTCCTGCGGCGATGGCAGGCGAGCCTGGCCGAGGGCCGCTGGATCGGCGTCTCCTGGCCGCCGGAGCTCGGCGGGCGGGGCACGGGGCCGGCCGAGCACTACATCGTGCAGGAGGAGCTGGCACGGGCCCGAGCGCCCGAGCTCGTGGGTCGCATCGGCATCAACCTGGTGGGGCCGACCCTGCTGGCCCACGGGACCCACGAGCAGCAGCGGCGCTGGCTGGGTCGCATCCTCACGGCCGAGGAGCTGTGGTGCCAGCTCTTCAGCGAGCCGGGCGCCGGCAGCGACCTGGCATCGCTGTCGACCCGCGCCGAGGGCGTCGAGGGTGGGTGGCTGCTGACCGGCGAGAAGGTGTGGACGTCCTACGCGCAGTTCGCCGACTGGGGTGTGTGCCTGGCCCGCACCGACCCTTCGGCTCCCAAGCACCGGGGCATCTCCTACCTCGTGGTCGACATGCAGGCGCCGGGCGTCGAGGTGACGCCCCTTGTCCAGCTGACCGGCGAGGCCGAGTTCAACCAGGTGTTCCTGAACGACGTCTTCGTCCCTCGGGACCAGCTCGTCGGCGAGGAGAACCGCGGCTGGCAGGTGGCCAGCTCGACGCTGTCCCACGAGCGGGGCACCAGCCCGCGCCAGCTCGTCATCCACACCCAGCTCCTCGCGGAGCTGCTCCGCCTGGCAGCCGACTCCGGCGCGTACGACGACCCGCGCCTACGGCCCCGCCTGGCGCAGGCGTTCGTCGAGCTGCGCCTGTTCCAGCTCCACAACTGGCGCACGCTGTCGCGTCTGGAGAAGGGGCTCGAGCCCGGCCCCGAGGGCAGCCTGCTCAAGCTGTACTGGAGCGAGATGAGCCAGCGCCTGCACGACCTGGCGATGACGGTCCTGGGCCCGGCATCGTCACTGGGCCGGGGCGCGCGCGGCAACCCCGGAGACGGCAGCTGGCAGCGCTCGTGGCTCTACTACCACGCCGCGTCGATCTTCGCCGGCACCAACGAGATCCAGCGCAACATCATCGCCGAGCGCGTCCTCGGTCTGCCGAGGGAGCCGGTGGCCTGAGAGATGCGCAGCTGCCGAGAAGGCTGAGAAGGAGGTACGACATGGACCTGGCAACGGTCCTCTACGAGGTCGACGGACCGGTGGCGACGATCACCATGAACCGGCCCGAGGCGGCCAACGCCCAGGACACCGCGCTCATCGACGACCTGGACGCCGCCTTCGACGCCGCCGACGCCGACGACGCCGTGCGCGTCGTGATCCTCGCCGGCGCCGGGCGCCACTTCTCCTCCGGCCACGACCTCAAGGCCCTGGTCGGCCAGAGCGAGCCCGACGAGTGGGTGCGGATGCGGGAGACGCCCGAAGGAAAGCGCCGCCACGAGCAGATCATGTACTTCGACCGCTGCGTGAAGATCTACCACTTCCGCAAGCCGACGATCGCCGCCGTGCACGGCAGCTGCATCGCCGCCGGCCTGATGCTGGCTTCCATGTGCGACATCATCGTGGCCGCCGAGGACGCGGTGTTCCAGAACCCCGTCCTGCGCATGACGGGCGCCGGGGTCGAGCTCCTCGTGGAGCCGTGGGAGCTCGGCATCCGCAAGGCGAAGGAGTTCCTCCTCACCGGGGACCGCATCGACGCCGGCGAGGCCTGGCGCCTGGGGATGGTCAACCGGGTCGTCCCGACCGACGCGCTGGTTGCGGCAACGAGGGAGATGGCCGACAAGATCGCGCTCGTCCCTCCGGTCACCGCCCAGGTCGTGAAGGACTCGATCAACCACACCTTCGAGCTCATGGGCAAGGAGCAGGCCTGGAAGTACCACTTCATCGCCCACCACTGGATGCACAACACGGCGACGGCGCAGGACGCCCTGGCCCAGCGTCAGACCAAGACCTCGATGAAGGACGTGCTCGCCGACCGCGACCGGGGCGACGTGCCGGCGTCGGGCCAGTAGTGCCGGGGCCCCTCGAGGGCCTGCGGGTGATCGACGTCGGCACACGGCTCGCAGCTCCCTTCTGCGCCGGGCTCCTGGGCGAGATGGGTGCCGACGTGATCAAGATCGAGCAACCCGCAGGCGGCGACTTCATGCGCACCATCGGCCCCTTCGAGGACGGCTACTCGCTGTACTGGGCGGTCGAGGGCAGGGGCCGGAGGAGCGCGACCCTCGACCTGCGCCAGGGCCGCGGCCAGGAGCTGTTCCGCCGGCTGGCGGGCTCGGCCGACGTGGTCTGCGAGAACTTCCGCCCCGGAACGATGGAGGGATGGCACATCGGGCCGGCCGACCTCGATCCCCGGCTGGTGATGGTGCGCATCAGTGTGTTCGGCCAGGACGGCCCGAAGGCACAACGGCCGGGTCTCGACCGCATGGGGATCGGCTACGGCGGCCTGATGCACCTCACCGGGTATCCGGACAGCCCGCCCGTGCGGCCGGGCCTCACGGTGTCGGACTACCTGACCGGGGCCTTCTGCGCCCACGCTGCGGTCGCCGCCCTCTATGCCCGCGACGCCCGCGGGCGGGGCTCGGGAGCTGTCATCGACGCCTCGCTCTACGGCTCGATCCTCCGCATCCTCGAGTGGACCATCGCCGCCTACGACCGCCTGGGCATGGTGCGCCAGCGGGAGGGCAACCGTCTGGCCAACTCGGCGCCGCTCGACAACTACCCGACAGCCGACGGCGACTACATCTGCATCGTGGCCGGCTCGGACGCCAACTTCGCCCGCCTCTGCCGGGCCATGGGCCGACGCGAGCTCGTCGATGATCCGAGGTTCACCACGCTGGCCGAGCGGGCGGCGCACGCCGACCTCATCAACGGCATCGTCGCCGAGTGGACCTCGGCCCGGTCGACGGCCGAGGTGGAGGCGTTGTGCGTCGAGCTCGACGTCCCGGTCGCCAGGGCCTACAGCGTGGCCGACATCGTCGCCGACGAGCAGGTGGCGGCGCGAGGCGATCTCGTCACCGTCCACGACCCGGTGCTCGGCGCCGTCCGCCAGCAGGCACCGTTCCCCCGGGCGGTGGGGACCCCGCCGGTGGCGCCGACCGGCGCGCCCCGCCTCGGCGAGCACAACCGGGAGATCTGGTGCGACCTGGTCGGCCTGTCCGAGGGCGAGCTCGCCGATCTCCGCGAGCACGGCGTCGTCTGACTGAGGGCGCCCCCAGCACAGCCCGCGCCGCGGAACACGCTCGGTCGTGCGGCCGGGAAACGGGTGGTGGAGACTGTCCCGAAGGCAGAGGAGGCCGACACATGGATGTCAGATCGATCGTCGAGGTGGCCCCGGAGGTCGAGCACAACGGCACCGTCCCGGTCTGGTGGCTGGTCCGCCCCCAGGAGATGAAGGAGATCACCGACGGCGGATACCTCGAGCTGGTGAACGAGTTCGAGGTGGCCGGCGGCGGCGCCGTGTTCCCTCATACCCACCCGACGCACGAGTTCTACTACGTGACCTCGGGCCGAGGCATCATGACCGTCGAGGGGGACGAGGCCGAGATCGCCCAGGGCGACCTGGTGCACATACCGCCCGACGCCGTCCACACCCTGAAGCCGGTGAGCGACAACGCCTCCATCCACTGCTTCTGCTTCGCGGTGGGGGTCAAGGACGCCGGCCCGATCGACTACACGACGCACTGAGCTGGCCGGTGCCACGCGACCTGGCGGGTGACCGCCCCCGTCAGCTCCGGGCGCGGAGGAACCAGCCCTGGGGGTCCCACGAGCGGAGGGCGAGGAGCTCCTCGCTGGTCGGGGGTGCGAGCTCGCCCACCTCGGCCGCCACCTCGAGGCCCCAGCCACACGCCGCCCGGGCCGCCTCGATCCGCTCGCGCACGGGCGTCGGTCCGGCGGCCACCGCGGTGAGCACGAGCTCGTCGCCATGTGTCTTCTCCAGGAGCCCCAGATCGGTCGCCACGGCGCTGACACGATCGCCTGGCGAGGTCACGTAGCCCAGCTTCTCCGGCGTCCTCGCCGGGGTGAGCGTGGCCACGATCACCGCGTCCGAACAGCCGCTGGCCACGTCGTTGCCGCCACCCGAGCCCACGAGAAACGGCCCGCCGGGGATCTCGGTCGAGTTGATGCTCCCGAAGCGATCGAACTGGGCGGCGCCCAGGCAGGCCACCGTGGTCGTCCCCGGTCCACCCACCAGCATCCCCAGCACGGTCGAGGTGTCGGTGGCCATGGTGGCGGTCGGGAAGTTGCGGTGGTTGAAGACGTAGGGGTCGGCGGGCCGGGGCTCGTAGCCCCACAAGCCCAGCTCGGCCACGAGCTGGACGCCGGACCCGGCGCGTCGCGCCGCGTCGACTCCGAGCCAGGCGGCCAGGTTCGCCACCCCCGCACCAGCCAGCACGGCGTGGGCCCCGGTGGCGGCAACGGACCGGGCGATCTGGCGCGCGCCGTGGACGGCCGCCACCTCCCAGCCGTTCGCTGGCGAGTCCGTGTCGGGAGTGGCGGCGTCGCGCTCCGCCTTCCACGACGAGGGATCGGCCTTGCGACGCAGCGCGGCGATGCGCTCGCCACCGAGGCGCGCCAGGTACTCCTCCTGGGACGCCGGTTCGAGCACCCAGTCCCGGATCCAGTCGTCGAACCGGTCGCCCCGGGACGCGGCGCGCGCCTCGACCCAGAACTCGTAATCCTCGCCGTAGCCGTCGACGGGCAGACCTGCGGTGTAGAGGCCGCCCGGGTGGGCGCCCATCGGCGTCTCGGCCACCGCCAGGACGCGGTGAGAAGGCAGCGAGACCAGATGGGCCCAGGGCCGGATGTCGTCGACGATGCGCTCGACCGTCACGACCGCGCCCCGCCTGGCGGCCAGCGCCCCCCAGACGCCCTCCAACAGCGGCGGGTTGAGGGCGACGTTGCCGACGGGGTCGGCGACCACGCCGTGCACCAGGGCCACGTCGGGTGCCAGCGGGGCGAGCACGCCCAGCTCGCCAAAAGGAGAGCCGACTCTGGCGTACGCCTCGTTGCCCGCCATCGACGATCCGCCGAGCGACCGGGTCACCATCGCCGGAAGCCCGCGCGCCGCGCACTCCAGCCGCTG
>JBPYEZ010000180.1:0-4299 GCA_051984395.1 Acidimicrobiales bacterium
GCGCCCGGGTGTGGGACGGACGGCTGGATTCTACGCGCGAGGCGCGAGCAGGCGTGGGTGCACGCCGACGCAACCGCCGGGGCTCACAGACGGACGATGTTCTGGTCGCGCAGCCTGCGCGTGACGCCGCGCAGATCGACGAACAGGGGAGCGTTCGCGACCACGGCCCCGAGGTCGACGCCGGGGTGGGAGGTGAGGCGGCCCTGGCCGTGGGGCGGGCGCTGGCCGCGCTCGCCGGCCACCACCAGGTGCTCGTCGTCACCCACCTCCCCCAGGTGGCGGCCTTTGCCGACCACCAGCTCGCCGTGCGCAAGCAGGAGCGGGGCGGACGCACGGTGGCCGAGGTCGCCCCGCTCGACGGCGCCGCCCGGGTGGTCGAGCTGTCCCGCATGCTGTCGGGGCTCCCCGGGAGCGCCACCGGGAGGCACCACGCCGAGGAGCTGCTGACGGCGGCGGCCCGCGAACGGCGCCGCTAGGGGGCTGACGGCGCCGGAGCCCGGGCTCACGCCCAGCCCAGCGGGCATCGCCTGGCAACCCGTCGAGGTGGGGTACCGTTGCCCGGGTAGAACCTGAGGAGAAGGCCGCGACGAGGGACGCTGTGGCGAAGCACATATTCGTGACCGGCGGTGTTGCCAGCTCGCTTGGCAAGGGTCTGACCGCCTCTTCGCTCGGCCGGCTCCTCAAGGCCCGGGGTCTGCGGGTCACCATGCAGAAGCTCGACCCCTACATCAACGTCGATCCCGGCACCATGAACCCCTTCGAGCACGGTGAGGTGTTCGTCACCGAGGACGGCGGAGAGACCGATCTCGACCTCGGCCACTACGAGCGCTTCGTCGACGAGAACCTCCACCGCAACTCGAACTCCACCACGGGCTCCATCTACTCCTCGGTGATCGCCAAGGAGCGCCGGGGGGACTTCCTCGGCAAGACCGTGCAGGTCATCCCCCACGTCACCGACGAGATCAAGGACCGCATCACCCACCTGGCCGCCGACGACGTCGACGTCGTGATCACCGAGGTCGGCGGCACGGTCGGCGACATCGAGATCCTTCCGTTCCTCGAGGCCGTGCGGCAGTTCCGCAAGGACGTGGGCCGAGACAACGTGTGCTACGTCCACCTCACCCTCGTTCCCTACATCGGCCCGTCGGGCGAGCAGAAGACCAAGCCCACCCAGCACTCGGTCACCGAGCTGCGCAGCCGGGGCATCCAGCCCGACGTCATCGTCTGCCGTAGCGATCAGCCCATCTCCGAGGGCCTCAAGCGCAAGATCTCCATGCTGTGCGACGTCCCGATGGAAGGCGTCGCCTCGGCGGTGGACGCCGAGAACATCTACGAGATCCCTCTGGTCCTTCACGCCGAGGGTCTCGATGACTACGTGTGCCGGCTCCTCCACTTCGACGGAGCCGAGTATGCCGTCGATCTGTCGCGGTGGGAAGGCATGGTGGACCGCATCGAGGCCGCCACCACCTCGGTACGCATCGGCCTCATCGGCAAGTACGTCAATCTTCCCGACGCCTACCTCTCTGTGGTCGAGGCCCTGCGCCACGCCGGGTTCCACCATCGGGCCAAGGTGGAGATCGAGTGGGTCCAGGCCGAGGAGGTGACCGGCATGCTGGCCGACGGCCGGCTTCGGGACCTCGACGGCATCGTGATCCCGGGCGGGTTCGGTGAGCGGGGGGTCGAGGGCAAGGTGGCGGCGGCCGGCTACGCCAGGGAGCATCGCATCCCGTGCCTCGGGCTGTGCCTCGGTCTCCAGGCCATGGTGATCGAGCTGGCCCGCAACGTCGCCCTCCTGACCGGAGCCAACTCCCGGGAGATCGACAGCTGCACGCCGCACCCCGTGATCGATCTCATGGACGAGCAGGCCGAGGTGACCGACCTCGGTGGGACCATGCGCCTCGGCTCCTACGTCGCCCGCCTCCTGCCCGGATCCCAGGTCGGGGCGGCCTACGACGAGCCCGTGGTGTCCGAGCGCCACCGCCACCGCTACGAGGTCAACCCGCGCTATCGCCTGCGGCTCGAGGAGGCCGGGCTGGTCTGCTCCGGCACCTCTCCGGACGACCGCCTGGTCGAGTTCGTCGAGCTCCCCGGGCATCCGTTCTGGGTGGGAACCCAGGCCCATCCCGAGTTCAAGAGCCGGCCCGACCGGCCGCACCCCCTCTTCCGCGAGCTGGTCGGGGCGGCGCTGTCGCGGGCCCGAGGACGGGCACCTCGCCTGCTCGACCTCGATGCCGTCAACTGAGCCGTCGGGGTCGCCGTTTCGTAGGCTCGACGAACAGCTGCGCTACCAGGGACCGCTGATATCGGTGGCGAGCGCCACCTTCTCCGGTCCCGACGGCGACACCTTCGAGCGGGAGATCGTGCACCACCCGGGAGCGGTCTCGATGGTGCCCCTCGTCGAGGAGGCCACGACGGTCCTGCTCGTCCGTCAGTTCCGAGCGGCCGTCGACGCGGAGCTGCTCGAGCTCCCCGCCGGCAAGCGCGACGTGTCCGGTGAGTCCCCCGAAGCGACCGCCCGACGCGAGCTCGAGGAGGAGATCGGGCTGCGGCCCGGTCGGTTGGAGCGACTGGCGCACTTCTACAACTCGCCCGGCTTCAGCGACGAGCACTCGATCGTGTTCATGGCGTCGGACCTGACGCCCGGTCGGCTCGATCGCCAAGGGGTCGAGGAGCGCCAGATGACCGTGGTCAGCGTGGGGCTTGCCGAGGTACCGGGGCTGATCGCGTCGGGCGCCATCTGCGACGCCAAGACGATCATCGGGCTGTGCCTCGCCCGCCAGCACCTGGTCCGGTGATCGTCGGGGTGCCGGCGGAGACGAAACCCGGGGAGAGCCGCGTGGCCATCACGCCCGACGGGGTGCGCGAGCTCGTGCTCCATGGCCACGAGGTCGTCGTCGAGCACGGGGCGGGGCTCGCATCGTCGATCTCCGACGAGGACTTCGGCCGCGCCGGAGCTCGGGCGGTGGGCACCGACGACGCGTGGAGCGCGGACCTGGTCGTGAAGGTCAAGGAGCCCCAGGAACACGAGCTGGCGCGTCTGCGCGAAGGCTTGGTGCTGTTCACGTTCCTGCATCTGGTCGCCTACCCGGAGGTGGCCGACGCCCTCATGGCGGCGCGGGTGACGGCGCTGGCCTACGAGACGGTGCAGCTGGCGTCGGGGACCCTCCCCCTTCTGGCGCCCATGAGCGAGGTGGCGGGCCGCATGGCTCCGCAGATCGGTGCCCACCACCTCGAGCGGGGCCACGGTGGCCGCGGCGTCCTGCTGGGCGGTGCGCCGGGTGTCCGCCCGGCCCGAGTGGTGGTACTGGGCGCCGGTCACGTCGGGTGGAACGCGGCGTGGATCGCCCAGGGTATGGAGGCCGAGGTCCTCCTGCTCGATCGGGACCTCGACCGTCTTCGCTTCGTCGACCAGATCCATCGCGGCCGGATCATGACCCTGGCGTCGAACCGTGCCGCCATCGAGCGGGCCATCGGCGACGCCGACCTGGTGATCGGTGCCGTGCTGGTCGCCGGCGGGCGAGCGCCCCTGCTGGTGTCCGAGGACATGGTGCGCGCCATGCGCCCGGGCACCGTGATCGTCGACATGGCCGTCGATCAGGGCGGGTGCGTCGAGACCACCCGTGAGACGACCCACGACGATCCCGTCTACGAGCGCCACGGCGTGATCCACTACGCCGTCGGCAACGTGCCCGGTGCCGTGCCGCACACCTCGACGTACGCCCTGACCAACGCCACGTTGCCCTACGTCGTCGAAGTGGCCGAGCGCGGGGTGCGCGCTGCCGCCGAGCAGGACCCGTCCCTCCTGGCCGGCGTGGCGACCGTGGCCGGGAGGCTCACCAACAGCGCCGTGGCCGAGGCCCTCGGGCAGACGGCTGCGGACCCGCTCGACGCCCTGTGCGCACGATGACCGCCGACGCCCTGCCCACCGAGGAGACCGAGCTCAGCCGCAGCGCCGAGGAGTTCCTCTCCTGGCTCGCCGTCGAGCGCGGTCGGGCGCCCAACACCCTGTCCGCCTACCGGCGCGACCTCCTCGCCTACGAGGCCTTCCTGCGGGCCCGGCAGGCGCCGGTGGACGAGGTGGGCGAGAGGATCGTGCAGGACTATCTGGCCTTCCTGCGGGCCAGCGGTCGGAAGCCGGCCTCGGTGGCCAGGGCCCTCGCCGCCGTGCGGGGCCTGCACCGCTTCTGCCTGGACGAGGGCTATGCCGGCGCCGACCCGACCGGCGACATCGACCGGGCTCCCGTGCCCCTGGGCTTGCCCAAGGCCCTTACCGAGGACGAGATCGACGCCCTCCTCGGA
>JBPYEZ010000181.1:0-6349 GCA_051984395.1 Acidimicrobiales bacterium
CGGGATCGGCAACCAGACCGACGTGTTCGTGGTGGCCAACAACGGAGCCACCGACGTCTCCTGGGTGGCCGGTGCCGGCAACTGGAACGGACCGATGGCGATCTGACAGTGGGCCCCAAGCTCGCCACCGCAGCCTGCGACAACTAGGCTCGGCTCTTTCCGGCGATGGGTCCCGCCGGGGTCAGTACCGCTGGCCGGCTCCTCCGAGCGGCGGCTCGGGGTGATGGTCCCTGTCCGTTGTGCACGCATCATTCCGGGGTGGGACAGCATGGAGTCTGGCGAACCGCACAGGCAGAAGAACCTCGACGCCGCCGTCGAGAAGTTCCTGGCCGAGGCGTACGAGGTCGCCCAGTCGCCGATCTGGGCGTTCAACGACGCGGCGGAGTCCCTGGCAGCCAAGGCCGATCGGGACCGACGGGTGATCGAGCGGGCCCGACGGGTGGTGCTGAGCCGGTTGCAGGCCGAGCCCGACCATCTCACCAAGCAGGTGTCGTCGCTGCTCAGGCGGGCCATCGAGCTCGGCGAATGGGACTGGGACTGAGCGGGAGCACCAGGAACACCTTCGGTCCGTTCACAACAGGTGCACGGCCAGATAGGTGAGGCCGAGACCGGAGAGCACGGCGGCGACGGCCCAGCCCGAGATCAGGAGCCATCGGCTCACCGGACGCCCGGCCATGATCTGCTCGTCGCCGGCGACCCGCAGGAGGAACACCAGGCTGAAAGGTGTCCCCAGCCCGCCGGCGATGCTGGCCGCGAAGAGAATCTGGATCGGCGAGATGCCCGCCAGCGAGATGCCCGCTCCGAGGGCGATCGAGGCGCCGAGCACGGCATAGAACCGACCGGCCCTGGTGATCCGCTCGGACAGTCCGGTCCGCCAGTCGAACGAATCGCCCACGACATGCGCCGTGGTGGCCATCAGCACCGGCAGCGCCACGACGGCCGATGCGAGCAGGCCGACACCGAACACGTAGCGTGCCGCCGTCCCCGCCAGAGGCTGCAGAGCTCTGGCCGCCTGGTCGGCGGTCTCGATGTGACTGTGGTGCTGGCCGAGCGTGGCCCCGGTGCCGACCAGGATGAACCAGAAGACGGCCACGGCGAGCCCCATCCCAAGGGCGGCTCCCAACCGCGCCGTCCCCAGCTGCTGGGAGTGCCGTCCCTCCTCGGACTCCTCGATCGTCTGCCAGACGAAGACGTAGCTCGTGAGGGTCGTGCCGAGCAGGGCCAACGCGCCGTCCACCCGGTCGTGGCCGAGGTCGAACGAGGGAACCACCGAGGCCCGCAGGACCGTTCCCCAACGGGGGTGAGCGAGGAAGGCCGCGACCACGTAGGCCACGAAGGCGAGCAGGACCCAGCGGAGGCCGGCGACGACCTCGTCGTAGGAGCCGACGACGAGCAGCGCCAGCAACACCAGGCCGAGGGGTGCCACCAGCCAGCTCCACCCGATGTGGAAGATGAGGCCGAGGGCGGCCGCTCCCGCCTCGAGGTCGGCGGCGATGGTGAAGACGCTGACGAGGACGACCGAGGCCAGGAAAACGACCACGAGAGGCCGCCGCCAGCGTCGGGCCACCACCTCCTGGAGCCCGGCTCCGGTCATCACCCCGACCTGGGCGCTGATGACCTGTATCACCACGAGCATCGGCAGTAGCAGCACCACGACCCACGACAGGGCGTAGGCCGTGGCCGCGCCGACCGCGGCCAGGGTGCCGACGGTCGTCGGATCGTTGTCCGAGGCTCCGGCGACCAGGCCCGGACTGATCGATCGAACGAGGGCGCGGGGACGGCCGATCACCGCGCCAGGACGCTACTCGGCGGCCCTGGGCCGGGCGCTCCTCAGGCCGCGTGGCGGCGGTGGGACACGAGCCTGGCCTGGACCGGGCCGGGGATGATGCGATCGCGGACGGCGCGCGCCAGCATGCTCGTGGAGGCGCCTGTCATGTAGAGATCGACGCCGGCGCGCCGCATCCGGGAGGCGGGTCCGGCGAGCGCCACCGATCCGAGACCCTCCGGTGACTCGACCACGATCACCCCGGCGGCCGGGAACGTCCGCCGCAGCGCCCTGATGGCGCCTGGGCTGCAGGGGCGGCACAGGACGAGGTGGCTGTCGACGGGAGCGGTGCGGACGTCCACGAGCTGGATGTCCGGCCCGAGCGCCGCGGCCAGCGCCTCTCGTGCCCGGGGCGTCATGGGAAAGGTCACGACGACCGGCGTGGGTGCGGCCTCGCTCGACGAGCTGCCCGGGATGGGGACCGATGGCGCTGACCGCATACCTCCATGGTGAGGTCGCCACCTGTGCGCCGCCGGCGTCCCCGCTCAGCGTCACCTGGGAGATCAGCGTCGCCTGGGAGAGTCAGCTGGCGAGCAGCGTCGGGTGATCCTCTCGCAGCCGTTCAGCCGCAGTACTGGTGCATCGCCTGCGCGATGGCGCGCTGCCGGCTTGCGATGGCTCTGTCGGCAGCCTCACGAGCAGCCGGCGACGTCGCCGACCGGTCGATCTGCGTCTGCTCCTGGGCCAGGGCTCGGCGCTGGGCGCTCAGCACCGAGCAGCCGATCGAGGCGGTCGTCGGAGTGGCGATCGGTGCCGGGGCCTGGGTGGTCGGCGGCGGCGTCGTCGTCGTCGTTGTCGGCGGCGGCGGAGGAAGGGTCGTGAGCTGGACAGGCGGAGGTGGCGACGTGGTGGCAGGTGGTCGCGTTGCCGCGGCGCGACCTCCCTTGAGCAGGAAGAGAGCGGCCAGGGCGATGAGCAGCAGCGACGCCACCAGACCACCTCCTGCCAGGAGCATGCGGCGTGACGGCCGGGAACGCTGTGCTCCGAAGCCACCGACGTCGGGATAGGGCTCGGTCGGCTCGAAGCCGGCGGTCGAGTCCGGATCGGCGACAGCCCTCGAGAGGGCGGCCGCCATCTCCGAGGCCGATGTGAACCGATCGAGGGGCCTCGGGGCCAGCGCTCGAGCGACGACGGCACCGAGAGCCGGTGCGAGATCGGGGCGGTAGACCTCCGGGGGCACGAGCTGCCCGCGGTCGGCCGCCATCGCCACACCCAGCGCGGTGTCGGCGTCGAACGGCGGTCGCCCCGTGAGCGCTTCGTAAAGCACGACCCCCACCGCCCACAGATCGGAGGCCACGGTCGCCGGATCGCCAGCAGCCCGCTCCGGCGCCAGGTACCGCGGCGTCCCCATCACCTCACCGGTGACCGTGAGGTCGGCGTCGGCGCGGGCCTGGTCCATGGCCTTGGCGATCCCGAAGTCGGTGACCTTGGCGGCGCCGTCCTCGGTCAGCAGGATGTTCCCGGGCTTGATGTCGCGATGGAGGATGCCGGCGCGGTGCGCGGCGTCCAGCGCGCCAAGGACCTGGGTGACCAGCCTGACCGCCTCGTCCTGGCCCATGGGTGGATCCTGGAGCCGCCTGGCGAGGCTCCCGCCGGTCACGAGCTCCATCACGATGCAGGGACGCCCCTCGTCCTCACCGACGTCGTACACGGTGGCGAGGTTGGGATGAGAGAGGCGGGCCGCCGCCCGCGCCTCGGACGACAGTCGGCTGCGGCTCGCCTCGTCCGCGGCGTCCTGCTCCCTCAGTATCTTGACCGCCACCGAGCGACCCAGCCGGATGTCGAGACCCTCGTAGACCTCGGCCATCCCTCCCCTGCCGATGCACGGTCCCACCAGGTAGCGGTCACCCACCGACCAGGCCGTGGCACCGGCGGAGGCGGCGTGGTCCCCAGTCATCGACCCCAGTCTGGTCGCGCCCGCCCCCTCGCGGTCCAACGGGCCACCGTCAGCGGGCGGCACCGACGGCCGGCGATCCGGCTCGGTCATGTCGATCTCGTGGTTGGCCATGTCGGTCGTGCCGGTCCCATTCCCACCCCGGGCTGCACGAAACCACGACGTCCTATGCTCGGCCGGTGCCGGAGCTCGCCCCAGTCGCCACACGGCGCGCCGGGCGCGGCATGGTCTGTGCCATCGACCACCTGGCGGCGGCCGCCGGTGGAGCCATGCTGCGGGCCGGGGGGACGGCAGCCGACGCGGGCGTCGCCGCCAGCGCCGTGCTCGCCGTCACGTCACAGCACCTGTGCGGGATGGGCGGCGACCTCCTGGCGGTGGTCCACCCGGGCGACGGCCCGCCCGTGGCGCTCAACGCCTCGGGGCGGGCAGGATCGGGCGCCGATCCCGCCCGGCTGCGGGCCGAGGGTCATACTCGGATGCCTCCGGTCGGCGACATCCGCGCCGTTCCCGTGCCCGGCTGCGTCGACGGCTGGGTGGCGCTACACGAGCGGTTCGGCCGCCTGGACCTCGCCGACGTGCTCGAGCCCGCACGCGCCTACGCCGACGAGGGCTTCCCGGCCTCACCGACGCTGGCTGCCATGGCGCCGTCGGTGGCCCACCTTCCCGACGCCGGCGACTACTCCCGTCATGGCCGCCTCCGGGCGGGCACGATCGTCCGGCGACCGGGGGTGGCCAGGGCGCTGGCCGCCGTCGCCCGCGAGGGGCGGCGGGGCTTCTACGAGGGTGAGTTCGGCGCCCGGCTGCTGGCCCTCGGCCAGGGCGAGTACACCGAGGCCGACCTGGCTCGGCCCCAGGCCGACTGGGCCCCCGCACTCGAGCTGCCGGTGTGGGGCCGCCGTCTCTGGACCGTGCCCCCGAGCTCCCAGGGCTACCTCACCCTGGCTGCCGCCTGGATCGCCGAGGGCCTCGCCCTGGCCGAGGACCCCGAGGACCCCCGGTGGGCACACCTGCTCATAGAGGCCTCCCGACAGGCGGCGTTCGACCGGCCCGCCGTGCTGCACGAGGGAGCGGACGGCGCCGGACTTCTGGCCCCTCAGCGGCTCGCTCCCCGCCGCGCGGCCATCGACCCCGAGCGCGCCGCGGTCATCGACCATCCCGTCGTCGGCGCCGACACGATCGCGCTCTGCGCCGTCGACGACGAACGGCGCGGCGTCTCGCTTCTCCAGTCCAACGCCGCTGGCTTCGGATCCCTCCTCATCGTTCCCGGCGTCCGCATCTTCCTCCACGACCGCGGGCTGGGCTTCTCGCTGGAGCCCGGACACCCGGCCGAGTACGGACCGGGTCGGCGGCCGCCCCACACCCTGTCGCCCACGCTGGCGACGGCGATGACCGGCGAGCTGCGCGCCGTCACCGGGACCATGGGCGGCGACAGCCAGCCCCAGATCCTCCTCCAGGTGCTCGCCCGCACGCTCGCCGCCGGCCAGCCTCCGGGCGACACCATCGCCGCCGGCCGCTGGGCCCTGGCACTCCCCGCCCAGGCCACGCGATCCCCGATCGGCTTCGACTGCTGGGACCAGGCAGGGCGCGTGGACGTCAGGATCGAGGGCCACGCACCCCCGGGATGGGACCAGGGCTTACGCCGGCGGGGTCACTCCGTGATCCGTGACGCCCCCTACGACGGCAGCTTCGGCCATGCCCACCTCATCACCGTCCATGACGATCACCTCGCCGGAGCCACCGACCCGCGGCCGCGGTCCGGAGGCGTGTCGGCCTGGTAGGCGGCGTGGGTCCGGCCGGTGAACCCTTCGTGAACCAGCAGGTCCGGCCCCACGCCGTGGTGAAGACAGAGCCGATGAGCTGGGGACGGCGGCAGGTGAGGCATCGCACGGCACGGCGCTGGATGGCGCTGGCGGCCGCCCTCGTGGCGTCGGCCGCGGTGGGCCTGGCGCCGGGGGGCGTCGGCCCCGCGAGCGCGGCCCAGGCCAGCCCCAGGACGCTCGAGGGGGTCCCCAGGCTCAGCCACGTCTTCGTGATCGTGCTGGAGAACGAGGACTACACCAGCACCTGGGGGCCGACGAGCCCGGCCAAGTTCCTCAACGCCATAGTGCCCTTCGGTGTGCTCGCCACCCACTACTACGGCGTGAGCCACGCCAGCGCCGACAACTACATCGCCATGACCAGTGGTCAGTCCCCCGAGCCGCAGTTCCAGGCCGACTGCCCAAACTGGACGCTCTGCGAGAGCTCGGAGAAGACTCGGCCCGACGGGGGCCGCAGCATCGCCGATCAGCTCACCGCCAACCACGTCAGCTGGGGCGCCTACATGGAGTCGATGGCGACACCGTGCCAGCACCCCTCCGCCACCCAGTTGAGCGATCCCTACCAGATCGGTTACGCCACCCGTCACGATCCGTTCGTCTACTACCCGCCGATCGTCGAGAACACGGCTCGGTGCGACAGCCACGTCCGGCCCTACTCCGAGCTGGCTCAGGCCCTCCCGACGGGCGCCGTGCCCAACTACGTGTTCATCACCCCGAACACCTGTGACGACGGCCACGACGCGACCTGCGCCGACGGGAAGCCCGGGGGGTTGGCGGCAGCGGACCGCTGGCTGAAAGCCAACATCCCGCTGA
>JBPYEZ010000182.1:0-2606 GCA_051984395.1 Acidimicrobiales bacterium
GTCGAGCAGGCCTTCAACCTGATCACCTCCAAGCTCTGATGCAGCTGGCCTGGGGCCGGGCTCGTAGTGGAGCGGCCGCAGGACGGCGGGTCGCCGTGACCGGGCTCGGTGTCGTGGTGAGCTGCGGGATCGGGAAGGACGCCTTCTGGGAGGGTCTCTGCGCGCCCGCTCCGGTGGGTGACCGGCGGGTCACCGACTTCGACCCGACCGCATGGTTCGGGCCCAAGGAGGTCCGTCGGGTCGACCGGTTCGCCCAGATGACAGTGGCGTCGGCCGCCATGGCCCTGGACGATGCCGGGTCGGTGGACCCCGACCCCGACCGCGCCGGCGTGGTCATGGGCACGGGGGTCGGCGGGATCGAGACCCTCGAGGCCCAGTTCGTGATCAGCCAGGAGAAGGGACCCGACCGGGTCTCGCCCTTCCTCGTCCCGATGATGATGGCCAATGCCGGGTCGGCTTCGGTCTCGATGCGCAACGGTTGGCGAGGGCCATGCGAGACCATCGCCACCGCCTGCGCAGCGGGGTCGCACGCCATCGGCAGTGGCGCCAGGCTCGTGGCGTCCGGCCGTTGCGAGGTGGTGCTCGCCGGAGGAGCCGAGGCGGCCATGATCCCGGTGACCCTCTCGGGCTTCGGCAACATGACCGCCCTCTCGAAGTCCGGGATCTCCCGCCCGTTCGACCTCGACCGTGACGGATTCGTGCTCGCCGAGGGGTCGGCAGCCATGGTCCTCGAGGACCTCGACCGGGCCAGGGCGAGGGGCGCGCCCGTCTACGCCGAGCTGGCCGGGGCGGCCAGCACCGCCGACGCCCACCACCTCACGGCTCCCTCGCCCGGTGGCACGGGGGCTGCCGCCTGCATGGAAGAGGCCCTCGACGACGCAGGCCTGGGCCCCCGTCAGATCGCCCACATCAACGCCCACGGGACCTCGACCCCGCTCAACGATGCCGCCGAGGCCGAGGCCATCAACAAGGTGTTCGGCACCCCCGGCCCCGTGCTGACCTCGATCAAGGGCGTCACCGGTCACGCCTTGGGAGCGGCCGGCGCCATCGAGGCCGTCGCCTCGGTGCTCACCATCGATCGCAGGGCGATCCCGCCCACGGCCGGCTTCGTCACGCCCGACCCCGAGCTGCACCTCGACATCGTGGCCGGTGCTCCTCGGCCGTGGGAGCCCGGACCGGTGCTGTCGAACTCGTTCGGCTTCGGCGGCCACAACGGCTCCCTGATCTTCGTGCCCAGCGCCGCAGACTGAGCGCCGGCGGCGGCCCTCCGTCGCTCGAGTGACGCGAGTTTCCCTTTCGAGGACCCTCCGGTACCGTCGCCACGGTGACCTCGCCCCCGTCCCGACCTGCCGATCTCGCCTTCGGCGCCTTCACCGACGACGGTCCGTGGGTCATCGATCTGGACGACCTGCCCTGGCGGGCGGGGGTCGACCGGGTGCGAGCGCGCACCCGCGGCGAGGTGCCGCGGCTGCTGCGACGACGTCGGCTCCCTCCCGGGCGTCGGGTGGTCCGCGTGGGGAGCCAGCTCGGACGGGCCGTGGCGGGCTGGTACCTCCTCGAGCGGCGACGCTCGCAGCAGGAGTCGCGCGCCGGGTTGTCTCGTCGGCTCCGCATCGCCTTCGAGGAGCTGGGGCCGACCTACATCAAGCTCGGTCAGATCCTGTCGTCGGGTCAGGGCATCTTCCCCGAGGAGCTGGTGGCGGAGTTCCGCCTCTGTCGCGACCAGGTGCCCGCCGAGCCCTTCGCCGCCGTGCGCCAGACGGTCGAGACCGACCTCGGACGACCCCTCGACTCCGTGTTCGCCGAGTTCGACCGGACGCCTGTCGCGGCGGCGTCCATCGCCCAGGTGCACGGGGCCACGCTGCTCTCCGGCGAGCCGGTCGTCGTGAAGGTCCAGCGACCCCAGGTGAGCGGGCTCGTCCGGCGCGATCTGGCCGCCATGAGCTGGATCGCCCCCACCCTGGTCGGTCGGATCCCGGTCACCGCGCTGGCCAATCCGCCCGCCCTCATCGAGCTGTTCGCGGAGACCATCGTCGAGGAGCTCGACTTCCGCCTCGAGGCGGACAACATGCTCGACATCGCGCGCATACTGGCCGAGACCGAGCAGCGCGCCCTCGTGGTGCCCCGCCCCCATCCCCGGCTGGTGACCAGGCGGGTCCTGGTGATGGAGCGACTGGCGGGGTTCGGATGGGACGACGTGGCGGGGATGCGGGCCGCCGGGATCGACACCTCGGCGGTGGTGCGGGCCGCGCTCATCGCCTTTATGGAGGGGGCGATCCTCTTCGGCGTGTTCCACGGCGACCTCCATGGCGGCAACCTGTTCGTGCAGCCGGGAGGTCGTGTCGCACTGCTGGACTACGGCATCACCGGGCGGCTCGACGAGCCCCGACGGCTGGCCTTCCTGCGCCTGCTCATGGGGGGAACGACCAATGACGTGCACCTCCAGATCGACGCCCTCCGCGACATGGGCGCGCTGCCGAGGGACGTCGATATCGAGGGCGTGATCAGGGACCTGGGCATCGACGACCCGGTCAAGGACCCGACGAAGATGTCCGCCGAGGAGCTGATCGGCGAGATCCGGGAGCTGACCAAGGCCCTCCTCAGCT
>JBPYEZ010000183.1:0-3658 GCA_051984395.1 Acidimicrobiales bacterium
CGACGAGCACGACCGGCAGAACGAGGGTGAGCCGCGCGCCCCCCAGCACGGGAGACAGCAGGACCAGGGTGGGGATGAGGGCCAGCGCGATCTGCACCGGGCTCTGCAGGATCACCGACACGGCGTAATCGGCGCGGTTCCGGTAGGCGAGCTGGACTCCCACCACGTGCTCCACGGCATTGCCTGCGATCGCCACGATGACCAAGCCGGCGAAGCTCTGCGAGATGTTCAGCGTCGTCAGGGCCGGGGTCATGGCATGGACGAACCAGTCCGACACCAGGGCGGCAGCGCCGCTCGACGCGACCAGCAGCCCGATGGCGAGGCTCAGAGGCCACTCACTGGTCGAACCCGGCGGGTCGGAGGCTCGCCCCCGGCGCCCCTTCAGAGACATGGGGATCGACAGGACGAAGACGACGAGCAGGATCACCGCCGCCACGTCGGATAGGGCGCCTTCGTGATTGGCGGCCGCCACGTGAAGGTGGGACGTGGCCGTCGGGATGATGAGCACGGCGACCGCCAGGGCCAGCAGGAGCACGACGTTGCGCGCCGGATCGGCGGCGAACCGCTGGACGCCGTTGCGTAGCCCACCGGCGATGAACGCCAGACCGAGCACGAGCAGCGCGTTGGCCAGGATGGAGCCGATCAGGGCGGACTGGACCACCGTCACCAGCCCGGCCCGCAGGGCGAAGATGCCGAAGAACAGCTCGGGGAGATTCCCGAGGGCGGACTGGAGCACACCGGTGGCGCCGGCCCCGAGCCGGGTGCCGAGGCGCTCGACGCTGCGGCCGACCAGGGCGGCGAGGGCCGCCAGGGCCAGCCCGGACACCACGAAGGGCAGGACCGTTCCGCTGGGGGTGAACCGGGTCACGCCCGAGGCGACGCCGAGCAGCCCGGCCGCCGCCAGCAGACGGAGGTCCCCGGCCGAGAAGGGCTGGGCGCGATCGACCTGGACAGCCATGGGAGGTCAGCGCTTGGCGCCGGCCTTCGGGTCGCACAGCTCCGCCGTCAGCTCGCTCCGGGCCTCGGCCATCTGCCGGCGGGCAGCTGCATCGACCGCCGGGTACCGGGGGTCGAGCTCGACGAGGGTCTCTGTCAACACGGCTGCGGTCGCCAGGCGGGCGAACCACTTACGGTCGGCGGGCACCACGAACCAGGGAGCCCACTCGGTGCTCGTGTGACTGAGCATCTCGTCGTACACCCGCTGGTACTCGTCCCATCGGCGGCGGTCGCGGAGGTCGGCCGCCGAGAACTTCCAGTGCTTGCGGGGGTCGTCGATGCGCTTGAGGAACCGCTTGGCCTGCTCGTTCCTCGAGAGGTTGAGGTAGATCTTCACGATCCGGGTGCCGCTGTCGACGAGGTACCGCTCCCAGGCGTTGATCTCCCGGTAGCGGCGTCTCCAGATGTCGTCCCCCGGGAGCTCGGGGAGGCGCTGGGGGACGAGAAGCTCAGGGTGGACCCGCACCACGAGGACCTCCTCGTAGTAGGACCGGTTGAAGACACCGATCCGGCCCCGCTGGGGCAGCACCCGCTGACAGCGCCACAGAAAGTCGTGACGGAGCTCCTCGGCTGACGGCTGCCCGAAGCTGTGGACGTCGACCCCCTGGGGGTTGATCCCCCTCATCACCTGCTTGACGGTGCTGTCCTTCCCAGAGGCGTCTGGCCCCTGGAGGACGAGGAGGACTCCCGACGACGCCTCGGCGAAGAGGCGGTCCTGGTACTCGGCGAGCAGCTCGACACTCCGGTCCAACAGGCCTGCGGCCTCCGAGCGGGACACGGACCCGTCGATCTGTCTGGGATCGAAGTCCCGGCCCAGCTCGACCTCCCGCCCTGGAGCGATACGCATCTTCGCGGTGAGCTGCCTCATGAACCGCACATGCTCATCCATGGAGCCACCTTGCCGCGTTACCGGCGATGACGCACGCGCCAGCCGACGAGTGGACGCTATGGAGACGACGGGAGATCGACCGGTGCCGAGGAGCCGACGCCGAGTCGGCGCGCCCGGCGCACGATCATCGGCCCTGGAGGTACTCGGCCGTCGCCCGGTCGGCGGGGAAGAACGACTCGATCGCCAGCTCGGAGATGGTGACGTCGACGGCGGTGCCGAAGGTGGCGACGGTGCTGAAGAACGCCAGCTCGTCGTCACCGGCGCGCAGCCGGAGCGTGACGACGATGTCGCGGGCGAGGCGGGCTCCGTCGGCTGCCCGGCCACCGGCACCGATGACATCGCCTCCGCCGTCGTCGTCGACGTGGCCGTTGCCGGTGTTCGTGGCCGGGTAGGTGCCGAGCTCCTCGCGCAGCGCCACCAGCACAGGATCGCTCGTCGCTGTGATCTGGCGGTCGAGCCGCTCGAGCAGGTGGGTGCGCCATTCGGTCAGGTTCACGATCCGCGGGGCCAGGCCCTTGGGGTGCAGGGCGACCCGCAGCACGTTCACCGGCGCTTCCATGAGCTCGGCGGCGACCCCATCGGTGAGGGTGGTGAGCCCACGGTTGGCGGCGACCATGTTCCAGTGCTGGTCGACCACCAGGGCCGGGTAGGGCTCGTGGCCCCCGAGCACCAGCCCGATCGCCTCGCGCACCGGCTGCATGTCGGCGTCGTCCATGGTGCGCTGGCCGTACACCGGCGCGTACCCGGCCGAGAGCAGCAGCTGGTTGCGCTCCCGCAGGGGCACCTCGAGCCGTTCGGCGAGGTGGAGCACCATCTCCGGGCTCGGCCGCGCCCTGCCGTTCTCGACGAAGCTCACGTGGCGGGCCGAGACCCCCGCCTCGAGCGCAAGTCCCAGCTGGCTGAGACGGCGCCGTTCCCGCCACTCCCGGAGCAACGGGCCGACCTGGACAGTCGTCATCGCCTGAACCTTAGAGTCCGCCTCGGAGCGGGCGCACCCCGGCTGACGGTCTGCGAGCACGGGCGAGGTCGAGTCCATTCACTGCGGCTCCAGGGCGTGGTCGGGCCACGATCACCGTCATCCTCGTTGTTGCGGGTCCCCGGGTCGATTACCTGCCAGGTACTGGGACCCGAACGGCGTACGAACCGTCGCTTGATCAGGTGGTTCATAGACGGGGGTGCAGGGGATTGTCTGACCTGGAACGCGGGCACGACGACGACCATGGAACCCAACTCCGCTCTCGGAACCGACCTCGTCGGGGCGGAGGGAGAACAGCGACCCCTCCGTGACAAGAGCCGCAGCCCTCCGCTCCGCTCCCGGGGGGCTGCAACGGCGGGGAGGCGCCCCCAGAGGATTTACGAACGGAGCCCAAGATGGGATTGCGACCCCGACGGCCTCGGCGTACCGGGCTACGTGTAGCCGTTAGGGTGTGCCGGTTCAGGCGATGACCCTCAGACTCCCGACCGATCTCCACGAAGAACTGGAGCGGGTCGCCGCCACGGAGGACTGACCCATTCATTCGCCGGAAGTTCGGCGGGAGCTATCGAGGTTGCGCAGGTGGGACGAGGATCGGCGACCCTGTTGTTGGTTGCCCTGGCTCTTGGCGGAGCCGGGTGCAATGTCAACCAGACCACCCCCCAAGGTGATCCGGCCCGTAACCCCAACATTCAGCAGACTGGCCATGGGCTCATCATCAAGAACTCGGGCGAGCTGCAGCAGGCACTGACCGACGCCGTCAACCGCCACCTCATCAGCCAGCAGAAGGCCGACGCCAC
>JBPYEZ010000184.1:0-38852 GCA_051984395.1 Acidimicrobiales bacterium
TGCCTCGGTCTCACGTTGGGCGATCCCAGACGAGGGCTCGTCGAGGAGCAGTACCTGGGGGCGATGGGCCAGCATGCACGCCAGCTCCACGATCCGCCGGGAGCCGGTCGACAGCTCGGCGACGAACTTGTTGCGGAACGCGTCCAGGCCCATCACGTCGATGAGCTCGTCGACCCGTTCGTGGATCATGCGCTCGGAGCTGGCCACCCGCGGTACCCCGAGCAGCGCGGGCAGGGCTGCTTCCGTCTCGCCCTCGAGGTGCAGGGCGACCGCCAGGCACTCGGCGACGGTGAGCTCGGGCCACAGGCGGGCGTCCTGGAACGACCTCCCCAACCCGAGATGAGCCCGCTCGTGGGCCTGCCAGTGGGTCACATCGATGTCCTTGAACACGACGCGACCGGCGTCGGGGACGGAGAACCCGGAGATGAGGTCGAAGAGACTCGTCTTGCCGGCGCCGTTGGGGCCGATGAAGCCGAGGATCTCGCCCTCGTGCAGCTCGCAGCCGACCCCGTCCACGGCGGTGACCCCACCGAAGCTCTTGGTCAGGGACTCGGTTTGCAGCACGAGCGGCCGGTCCTGGACGCGGGCCGCTCTCTGCGCGTCGCGCCGGGCCCTCGGGCCAGGCCTGGGCCCGTCCGGCCCACGACCGGAGACGGCGAGCTCCTCGCCGGCCGCCGCGCCCTGGAGGAACACGGCCCGGAGGATGTCGGGGCGCTCCAGCAGCTCGCGGGTCGGCCCGGAGAAGCGAACCTCTCCCTTCTCCATGAAGATGGCCCGCTCCGCCAGCTCCAGTGCAGTATTGACCGACTGCTCGACGAGGATGATCGTCGTGCCGCGCTCGTGGATTCGCCGAAGGACCGTGACCAGGCGGGAGACGACAGCAGGGGCAAGACCGAGCGACAGCTCGTCGACGAGGAGCAGCTGGGGCTCGGCCATGAAGGCCTGTGCCAGGCTCAGCATCTGCTGCTCCCCCCCGGACAGGTCACCGGCCAGGGTGTTCCAGCGTTGCTGAAGGATCGGAAACAGCTCGACGACCTGAGTCGTGGCTCGGTCCAGGTAGCCCTTCTGCTTGCGGTACAGCCACCCGGCGACCTTGATGTTCTCGGCCACGCTGAGAGAAGGAAAGACGCTCCGCCCGCCCGGCACCTGCATGATGCCGAGACGAGCGCAGGCGTTCGGGTCGGCGTGGGTGATGTCTCTGCCGTCGAACTGGATGATCCCCGCGACCGGGTCGAGGAGGCCGGTGATGGCCTTGAGGAACGTCGACTTCCCCGCTCCGTTGGTCCCCAGCAGCGCGACCATCTCACCCCGCTGGACCTCGAAGTCGACTCCGAACAGGACCTGCACACCACCGTAGGCGGCGTCGACGCCCTGGCAGTAGAGGACGGAGTCGGAGTCTCGGGCAGCTTCCACCTTCCGAGCCCGCTCGATGTCCAGATCGACGAAGCGCGCGGCCGAGGCGTTGACCGCGCCCCCGACGACCACGAGGCCCGATAGGACGACCAGCGCGAACCGCTGGCCGTGGGCGTTGCTGATTCCGCCGACGACGACAGAGATGACGATGGCCCCGGTCGAGTAGAAGAACAGCGACCAGGCATAGGCCTGCGACCGCAGCCGGGGCGGGGCCACCATGGAAACCATCGTCGTGTACGAGGGCAGGAACCCGAACGCTCCGATGCTGAGCACGGCGGCGGCCCCCACGGCCGCAGCCAGCACCGGGACCCCGGCCATGACCACGACCCCGAGCCCGAACTCGATGATCATGGCGCCGGTGATGACGGCCGTGAGCCGGCTGCGGCCCCGGCCGAGGACCCGCTGGGTGAGGATCCCCCCGAGGACGATCCCGGCCAATCCCCCCACGCCGAACAGCGTGCTGATGAGACCTCGCGAGGCGTCGCCCAGATGGTAGACGTCGCGGAAGAAGTTGTTGAGCAGCGTGAGGAACGGGATCGTTCCGCCGCCGAACAGGAACGCCGCCAACCAGGTCCGCTTGAGGGAGGGAATCGACCGCACCCGACGGAAGCCCTCGACGACGCTCCCCAGCTTCTCGTGGGCAGCCGACGATCGCTGGGTGGCCCCGCGGGCGGGCTCCCGCAGCAGCGAGCGGGTGAACAGTGCCAGCACCACCGTGGGTAGAGCCAGGATCACGAAGGCGGCCCGCCACCCCATCTCGGCCGCGATGAGCCCCGCCAAGGGACCGCCGAGGAGCGCCAGCCCCTGGCCGCCGACCCGGAAGACGCCGAACACGGCACCGAGCACCTTCTGGGGGTAGTAGTCGGACAGCAGGCCGGGGTACACGGTCTCGACGCCCAGGAGCCCGACGCCCCCGAGCATCCGCGCCGCCACCAGGATGGCCAGCGCTGGAGCGAGGCCGGTGAAGACGGCGGTGACGCCCCACAGCAGAGCGAGGAGGAAGCTCAGGCTCACCCGGTTGGTGCGGTCACCCAGGTAGCCGATCAGGAAGGCGAAGAGGATCGGTATGGCCGTGGCCAGGGACGCGACCACGGTGATCGTCCCACTCGACACGTGAAAGGTCCGCCGTATGTCCGGCGACAGGACCCCGAAGGCCACCAGGTCGAACTGCTGCACGGCGGCCAGCAGCATCAGGACGGCGACGGGCACCAGACCGACGGGACCAAGGTCGGCGACGAGCTGGCGCGCCCGCTGTGACCGGGTCGGTCGAGGTCCCCCGCCAGCCGTCGCCGACGGCGCCAGCTCGGAGGTGTCGGTGGCGCTCACCCACCCGCCCGATCCGCCGGCGTCAGGACCTCTTGGGTCTGGGACGCATCGGCGAGGAGGCTGGGCACGAGCAGGCCCCGCCGGGTGGCGATCCAGCGCAGGACGTGGTCACGAGAGCGGAAGACCAGCTCTCCGAGACCGCCGGGAAGGAACATCAGCAGGAACACGATCCCGAAGCCGGTCGCCACGAAGTCCCACCCGGGGGGCAACAGGTACTTGGCTCCGTAGACGTACACGGCGCCGAGCACGGCGCCGGGGATCGAGCCCAGCCCGCCGATGACGACCATGGTGAAGAACTGCAAGCCCTCCTGCGGGTCGAAGGACCCGAAGTTGTAGGCCTGTTGATGGATGACGAACAGCCCTCCCGCCAGGCCGGCGATGGTGCCGGCCACGGCGAAGGCGACCAGGTTGACTCGAGTGGTGTCGATGGCGAAGGACTGGGCCGCCAGCCTGTTCTCCTTGCCTGCGATCATGGCCCTTCCGGCGTGGCTGTTTCGCAGTCCTCTGACCGCCGCCAGCGCCAGGACGAGTGCGACGAGGCAGACGAAGTACATCTGTCGGTCGCTGAAGATGGCGATCTTGCCGAACAACGCCGGTCGGTTGATCGCATCGGTCGGGTCGAACCACGGGAAGTACCGAGGGATGAGGAAGTAGTTGCCCGCCGTGACCCCGAAGGCCAGGGTGACCACGGCTAAATAAGGGCCGCTGATGCGCAGGGCGGGAAGGCCGATGATCACGGAGCAGGCGCCGGCGACGAGGCCCCCGAGGGCGAGCGCGATGAACAGATCGAGGCCGTGTCTGGTGATGAGTATCCCGGTGGTCGCACCCCCCAGTCCCATGAATGCCACCTGGCCGAGCGATATGTGGCCCGCCCAGCCGGTCAGTATGACCAGCGAGGCCGCCACGATTCCGTAGATGAGCACCAGCGCCGCCAGCTGGGTGCGAGCCGGAGGTATGACGAAAGGAAGCGCCAGCGCCACGACGAGCAGCCCCAGCTGCACGGCTCGGCGTCCCACGACCACCTCGCGCAGGTCGACCATCTCCGGCGGGATGGCCCGCACCTGGCGGATGTTCTGCCAGGTCGTGATGCCTGTGTCTGCTGCCCTGGTGAGCCTGTCCCGCTTGAAGAGGAGCGCCACCAGGATGATGGCCAGCAGGGCGGCGTCGACGAAGGTCGAGTTCTGAAAGGTCCACGCTCCGAGCTGCTCGGCGATGCCCAACCCGATGGCGGCCGCGAAGGCGACGGGCAGGCTGGTCATGCTGGCGATGACTGCTGCCGTCAAGGTCTGGAGGAGCAGGTCGAGGCCCCCACTGGAGACACTGGTGAACGAGCCGAAACCGAGGATCGGCACCCGCAGCAGCACGGCCAGTGCCGACAGCACGCCGGTGATCGTCCACACGATCGTAGACAGACGCTGCACGGGCACGCCGAGCAGCCTGGCCCGGTCACCGTTGTCGGCCGCCGCCCTGATGGCCACGCCGTAGTTGGTGTAGCGCAGGAACCAGACGAGCAGACCCAACACGATCGGAACGACGACGATGGCCAAGAGGTAGTTCCCGTTGAACACGACCGGGGCGATCGTGAACTTGGTCGTCCACGGGGTGGTGAAGGTGCCCTGGTTACCCCCGTTCGACCAGGCAGTGGGGATCACGATGCTGAGGCCGTTGAGGATCTGGGCCAGCCCGATGGTCACCACAGCGACGATGAGACGGGGGGCGTTCCCGAATCGGCGGAGGATGGTCGTCTCGATCACTGCGCCCAGCAGGGCTGAGACGACCAGCCCGGCCAGGATCGACAGGAAGTAGTTGAGGTGGAGTTGGATGTGGAGCTCGATCGCCAGCACCGCCGCCACGGCGCCGAACTCGGCCGCGGCGAAGTTCACCACGCGGTTGGCCCGGTACACCAACACGATGGAGATGGCCACCAGCGAGTTGATGGCCCCGAAGACCGATCCGGCGACGATGACGCCCACCGGAGCGCCGTGGGGCAGCAGGTGGGCACAGAGGAACCAGGCCACCACCGCCCCCGCAAGCCAGCTCGCCGTCCGTCCGGTGCCCGATCGAAGCACCTTGTCGATTCCCGCAGAGGCGTCGGTGTCCGACTCTGGCGTCATGCCGACCCGCTCATGGGTAGTACGGAGGCTGGCCGCTCGGGAACTGGCCGACCTGGAATCGTTGGCCGCCGTAGATCTGGATATAGGTGCCCTGCTTGTTGTTCGCCGGCGATGGCCTGGAGCCGTCCCAGTACACCTGGCGGGAATCGATGATGGCGGTGTGGGTGGGGCCGAAGTGCCACGTGCCGAAGGCTGCCGTCGCCCCACCACTCATCGGGAGGTTGTGGGTCCCCGCGGCCAGGTTCGCCGGTGTGAGCGTCGGGCCCGCCACCTGGATCTGGTTGGCGAGAGACAGCAGTTCGAAGTAGTCCACGACCGAGCTCGGGTTCAACGGCACCCCGGCCGCCTTCAGGGCCTGTGCCGCTTCGCCGTTCGGGTCGAGACCGGTCTGCGTGGCGCCCGCCTGGGAGAGGCCGAAGAGGTGCCCGTTGACCTCCGACTGGTCCCACAGCTGGGCCCAGTTGTCGGCGTCGGTCAGCGCCACGCCGGTGAGCATCCACTCCGGGTGATAGTTCTGCTTCGCCGCGTCCTGGGTCAGGAAGATCGGGCCGATGGGGTCGCAGGAGAGCACGACGGTCGTGTCGTGGTTGGCGGAGAACTGCACGATCGCTCGTTGCGCGTCCTGGGGGCCGGTGGAGATGTCGAGGGCGTAGTTGTACTGATCGAGCCGGTCGGAGCTGATGTGGTACTGGTTCTCCTCGATCGCCTTGGCCTCGTTCTGGCAGTCCTGGTAGCCGGCGTTGTTGGGCACGTAGGTGCCGAACTTTCGCTGGGCGTTGGCCAGGTTGACGGCGCCGTCCAAACCGGCCCACCTGGCCGGAGTCGGAGCCATCTGCTTGCCGACGAACTCAGCGGTCTCCTGGGAGATCAGCTGGCAGTTCATCGTGCCCGCCCAGACGTAGGGGTCGAGCTGCTGGTAGTCGGACTCGGGAAAGTACGGCGAGCCCAACGGCACGTAGACGTGATACCGAGCAGCACACTGATCGAAGGGGTCGTTCTCGTAGTTCCCCTCGAAGTTGACGTCCCCGAAGGCGTGGACGCTGGTCGCTACCGCGTCGGCGTCGGCGCAGGCGGCGGCCTGGCCCTGCCCGGTCTGCTCGTCGGTCTCGTTCCCCTGACCGTTGAAGTCCGCCAGCTTGATCTGGCGTCCGTAGAACTCGAAGGTCTTGTTGAAGTAGGCAATGAGCTTCTGGGTGTAGTCCTCGGCCGTCTGGTACGACACGCCTCCCGCCGCCTCGACCTCGGCCTGCACGGCCACCTGGTTGGCACCGCTCGAGTCCGAGGTGTGCCTGATCGCCACGGTGATGGCGTTCGGCGTGACCCCGTTGTAGGTGGCGCCCCCGTTGCTGCCGGCGAACTGGGCTTCACACGGCGCCGCATACTGGGAGAAGGGGAGCTGTCGTACTCCCGGCTTGCAGGGAAAGCCTCCTCGAGTCGTGCCGGTGCCGACCTGCACCGCACCAACGCCCGCCGCCGTGCTCGGACCGCCCGGACCGTTCGCACCGCTGCCCGCACCTCCGGGGCCGGCTGTCCCAGCGCCAGGCCCGCCCGCGGTGAGGCCACCGGCTCCAGCCGTGCTTCCGGCCTGGAACTGCGAGCTGTTTCCATACTGGTTCGAGGCGCCGGCGGCGAGCTTGCCGCCCAACCCGGTGCCCGAAACGGTCGGGAAGAGCCCGAGGGCGAGGCTCCCGAGCGCCCCGCACACATACAGCAGCGCATAGCGGCGGATGTGGTAGGCCAGCCGGAGAGCGCTCCGTCCGAAGGGGTCCGAGACGCGGGCGACCACCTCGTCCTGTTCCCTGACTGTTCTCACCGTGCCAGACATCGCTGGCCCCCCTCGGCGTGCACTATCGGGATTCCTCCACGGTCGGTGTGGCGCTCGGCTCCGCGCCGATCGACATCTCTGTACATCGCTGCCCGGTCAAAATGGCTGCGCATCCAGGATCGATGCCGGGCGAGGACCCTTCTCCCCAGTCTCAGGTCACACCAGTTACCCCTTCCCCAGCCCTGCTGTCTCCTCTAGGTTCTCGACCTCACCGGGAGTGGCAATTCGTCACCAGCCCCCCGGTGTCCTTCATGCCCCCCCAGTAGGCGAAGCCACCGCGTGCAGTCGCTCATCGCCGTAGAGCAGCTCGGCCATGTTGTCGTGATAGAAGCGAGCACGGTCCGCCTCGCCCGTCGTCGCCGTCGCCTCTTCGAACTTGGCCAATGGATCCCTGCCGCCCTCGGGATGCGGGTAGTCGGTCGAGAACATGAACAGCTCGGGACCCGCCTGCTCGATCATCCAGCCCACCGGCTCGCCGGCAAAAGGTGTGAACTTGAGGTGCCGGCGAACGTACTCCGAGGGAGTGAGCTCGAGCCTTCGCAGCGGCTCCTCGGTCCGGCGGAAGGCGCGTTGGCCATAGTCGAGCTGCCTCAGCCACGACACCACCCATCCGGCACCTTGCTCGATGCAGCCTCCCCGCAACTTGGGAAAGCGATCGAAGAGACCGTCGAAGATAAGCGCGCCCAGGAACAGCTCCGGCGAGTGATGGATGGCCAGGAAGTCCTTGGAGCGGACGTTCTCGCCACCACCGAGGTGATCGGTCACGGGCATGTCGTTGTTGTGGAAGGCAGGATCGAGCAGTCGCCCCCCACCGCCGACGTGCAAGACGAACGGCACGTTGGCCTCGCTCAAGAGGCTCCAGAACTCGAAGAGATCGGGATGGGTCGGCGCCAGTGATCCCGCTGCGGTCGAAGGGACCATGACCGCGGCGCAGCCCTGTTCGAGCGCCTCGGCGACCAGGGCGACCGCACGCGTGGGATCGACCAGCGGCACGAAACCAACGGGGAGCAGCCGCGGGTCCCCCGAGCAGAAATCGATGATGGCTCGGTTCTGCGCCGCGCTGCCTGCATACAGCCGGTCGACGTCTCGGCCGGTGAACATGGCCGTGGCGAAGGTGGCGAAGACCAGCTGGCCCTGGAAGCCGAAGAGATCGAGGACGCGACTGCGCTCGGCGGGATCGAAGGCACCCATCGCCTGCCATCCCTTGTCCTCGAGCAGTCGGTCCTCGGCCTGCGCCGCCTTGGCCGAGTCCGATCGGCGCTCCTGGGCGGATGCGACGGCGCTCTCCAGGACGGGAGCCAGCGCCTCCATCCCCTTGCGGCGAAGCCGGCCTCGCTGGGAGGGATCGATGAAGTCGTCGAGGAAGTCACCCAGCTCCATGACGTGGCTGTCGGCGTCGAGAATCGAACGGCCGCCGGCGTAGCTCATGCCATCACCCTCAATTCCGAGACTCCGGTGACGCCTTGTCACCGGACCGGTGACATCGTGACACCATCGGTGACCCCGGTGCAAGCCCAGGCTGCTCGCCCGCTGCCGGATGGTGACACAATGACACCATGAGCGACCTGACCGATCAGCGACGCACAACCGCTCGGCCCGAGCCCCTCGAACCGGGACGTCTGAGCCGGAGCGAGCGGCGGGACGCTCTCCTCGATGCGGCGGCCCTCCTGGTGGCGGCGGGCGAGGTCGAGGGCGTGTCGATGGAGGCGGTCGCAGAGCGCGCCGGGGTGAGCCGCCCCCTGGTCTACAAGCACTTCGCCAACCGCTACGAGCTGCTCAGCGCCCTCTACCGGAGGGAGGCAGCGCACCTCCATGCCGAGATGTCGGCCGACGTGACCGCAGCCGAGACCCTCGAGGAAATGGTCCGGGCACTCATCCGGGGCGCCCTACGGGCGCAGGCCGACCGGGCGACGACCTTTGCCGCCCTCCACGCCGGAGGAATCCGTGACCGCGACCGACGAGATGAACAGCGGCGTCGGAACCGCACCACCCTTCGGTACTTCGCCGCCCAGGCCGTCCACGAGTTTCAGCTCGACGAGCGACGAGCAAGGACCGCCATGGGCATCATGCTGGGGGCGATAGAGACGGTCCTGGCCCAGTGGCGTCGGCGACCGACGCGCGAGCACGCAGTTCTCCTGGAGGACACCTTCGCCGCTCTGGTCATGGGTGGCCTCGAGGAGCTGTCCCGGCGTTGAGTGGCTCGTCAGCCGACACGAACGCAGCGATCGCCTTCGCCAGGCCCGGATTGACCACGACCCCCTCGTGATCGCCGTCGAGCACCAGGGCTTCAGCCTGCGGCAGCGACTCGGCGAGCTTGTGCGGCGACATGTCCTCATTGCCGCAGACGACCAACGTGGGCGCCATGATTGCAGCGAGGTCGATGTCACCGGCAAGGTGCCGGTTGGCCCGAAGGAGGGCGGCCATCGCTCGAAGGTCGTTGCCCCGCGCCTCGAACAGCTTGCGCGCCCGGCGGGCCACCGGGTCGGTCAGGGCCGTGGGGTCTTCCACCTCGAGCCCGTCTATCCACCGCCGGGCCATCTGCAGACGGGCGTCTCCTTCTGAAGTTCCCCACTTGGCGGGATCGCCGCCGATGCCGCCGAGCACGAGTCGGCGAACCCGAGGCTCACCCGACGCGAATCGGATCGCCGTGCCTGCTCCCATCGAGTATCCAACCAGGTCGGCGTGCTCGAGACCGAGGTGATCGAAGAAGGCCCGGACGTCGCGAACCATCGCCTGGTTCGCGTAGGCCGACCGGTCGTGTGGCTTCTCCGACCGGCCGTGGCCCCTCGCGTCCAGACCGATGACTCGTTTGCCGGCCTCGACGAGGACGGTCCAGATCCCAGGGTCCTGCCAGTTGCCCTTGGTGCTCGAGCTGAGACCGTGGAGCAGGATGACCGGGGTGCCTCCGCCCTCCTCGTCGTAGTGCAGGTGCGTCCCGTCAAAGGTCGTGAAGGTGGCCACTTCGACTCCTCTCCCTTGTCCCAGCAACGAGACAGTGCCTGGCGTGACGACAACTTCCTGCCCGGATGTCAGAGCACCGTAAGTGACAGAATGCCACTAGCTGTGGGACGCAGGATGCCACGACGGCCGACGCCCGATCAAGAGAACGACGTCGCCGGCGTCCGGGCCCAGGGCGACGCACCGGTCTCGGTGGTCAGCCGCCCGCTGCAGTCGGCGGGCTGCGGTAGGTCCCGCTGTCGGTCGGGCCGCCGGCGCCGGTCGAGCGGACGAGCATCACCTGGCCGGCATCCACGGCATGGGCGACGGCGAGGCTGTCGACCGACCGGGCCAGCCCCAGGGTGATGGTCTCGCCGCCACCCCCCGCAGGATCGAGGGTCGACGAGGCGTCGCTGCGGGCGACGACCCTGGCCTGGCTGACCACGGCGACCGTGGTGGCGTTGGCACCAGTCCCGTAGGTGGCGAGGACGTCGACCAGGTCACCCACCTGGAGAGTCCCGTCGACCGCGCGGGCCGCCGTGACCGGGAACGAGAGCTGGCGGTCACCCGTCGCGTCGGCCCCGTTCACGACCGAGCTGGCCTGGATCAGCTCGCCCGAGTGCACGGGTCCCACCACCAGTGCCCCCACCAGGCGACCGGGATCTCGGAAGGCGAGCTGACCACCGATGGCCGGCGACAGGACCATCGGCGCCGTGGCCAGATCGGCCGACGTGATCCGCTGTCCGACGGTGAGGGTGTGCCGGGCCACGACGTAGCTCACGCCGTGCTGGCTCGTGGCACCCGTGTAGGCGGCGAAGATCCCGACCGCGGCGGCGGTGACCAGGAAGCCGCCGACGACGGCCCGTCCCCCAGGCAACGGCCGGCGCCGGCGAAGTGGTCGAGCTCCGTCCGTGGTGGCAGCCCGGTCGCCGCCGCCGGCCTGGCCCGCCGTCCTGCGCTCGATCGTCACCACGGCGCCGAATCCCTCCCAGCTGGATGCGGCGGCAGCATACGGCGGGGTCTCGATGAGTTTCAATTCTCCACATGTGGTTCAGTGTTCCGAAGACTCCATGATGTATGATGCTGTTTGATGGTACTCAGCTGTGACCCCCGGGGCGGCCCACGTCGAGCAGGGCGTCTGATCGTCCTGGTCGGCTGGATGGCGCTCCTCGTCCTGGCCGTGGGTGCCCTCCACGCTCTCGGGCGGGGCCCCCTGGCGGCACCGCCCGTCGACCGACCGGGCGCGTTCGCCGGCTGGCTCGACCAACGGTCGGGGCCCACGCTGGCCTTCTGCGCGCTGCGCCTGGCGGCAATGGGCTTGGCGAGCTACCTCCTGGCGACCACCGTCGCCGGCCTGCTGGTCCGGATCGTCGGTCTGGCCCGCTGGTCGGCGGCGTTGGATGCGATCAGCCCGGTCGTGGTCCGTCGGCTGGTGCAGGGAGCGGCGGGACTGACCATGGCAGCGACGGTCACCACGAGCCAGGCCGCGGCCTGGGCCGCACCGGCCGCTCCGACCGGAACCGGCTCCCCGACGCCGATCATGCGCCGACTGCCGTCGGGCCCTCCGAGCACGGCCGCGGCGCCGGCGCACCCCGGCGAGGCATCCCCCTCGCCTGCGCCCCGGGTGCCGCCAGACCCGCGTGGTGGCGCCATCGACGAAGCAGCCCACCCGCCGCCTGCATCGCCCACGCCGGCGCCGAGCGCGACCTGGCTCATCCGACCAGGCGACAGCCTGTGGTCGGTGGCCGAGGCGACGCTGGCCCGAGCCTGGGGCCGCGGGCCCTCCGACGCCGAGGTCGACGACTACTGGACCCGACTGGTCAGCGTGAACCGCATGCGACTCGTGCACGGCGACGATCCCGACCTCGTCTTTCCCGGCCAGGTCTTCGAGCTGCCCGCACCGGCGCTCGTGGGTCAGCCCTGAGCATCGTCAGGAGACCAGCCCCGCCCGAAGGGCGCACAGCAGCACACCCGCCGCCACCGCGGCCGTCTCGGCGCGGAGCACGGTGGGCCCCAAGCCGACCAGCGGGAGGCCGGAGGTCAGCTCGGTGTGATCCCAGCCTCCTTCGGGGCCCACGAGCACGAACGGGCGCTCGAGCGACGGAGCGGGGCCGCCCGCCTCGGCCAGCGCGGTGCCGGGAGCCGCCACCTCGGCGAACGACGCGATGTCGGTGACCTCTGGCAGTCGGTTGCGGCGTGACTGCATCGCCGCCTCCCGGGCGACCCGGCGGAGGCGCTGGACGTTGCGCTCGGCGCGAACGGTGTCCCAGCGGACGACGGAGCGCGACGACATGAGTGGGACGATCCGATCGACCCCCACCTCGGTCAGCTTCTGCACCACCCATTCCGGCCGCGAACCCTTGGTGACCACGAACCCGACGCCCACCTCCGGCCGCAGCGGCTCCTCGTAGACGACCGGTCCCTGGGGATCGAGGGCGACCCCGGAGCCGCCCGGGCGGCGACGGCCGGACGCGTACAGACAGCGCCGCCATCGGCCGACACCGTCCGACGCCGTCACCTCCTCGCCGGGGCGCAGGCGAAGGGCGTGCGAGAGGTGGTGCCGATCAGGCTCGTCGAGCTCCGGCGCCTCGAGGTCGGCCACGAAGACGTGGGCGACCGCCACCGCTGCTACTTGAACGCCGAGCGGATCCTCGAGAACACGCCGGACTCGATGGGAGCCACCTCTTCGCCCCGCTCGGCGGCGAGCTGTCGAAGCAGCTCCTCCTGCGTCTCCGTCATGGCGGTCGGCGTGTCGACCACCACCTCCACCACGACGTCACCGCGTCCCCTGCTGTTCACGTGGGGCACCCCGCGCCCGCGCAGACGGAAGACCCGGCCCGTCTGGGTCCCGGAGGGGACGACGAGGTCCTCGGTCCCGTCCAGGGTCTCGAACTCGACGTGGGCCCCGAGCGCGGCCTGGCTCATCGGCAGGTGCAGCTGGTGGGTGAGGTCGTAGCCATCCCGGCGGAAGCGCGAGTGGCCACTCACGGAAAGGTGCACGTAGAGGTCACCGGCCGGGCCTCCTCGGGGCCCGGCCGCCCCCCTGCCCGTGAGCCGGAGGGTCGAGCCGTGGTCCACACCAGCCGGCACGTCGACCGTGTAGGTCCGCTGCTCGGTCCGCCGCCCCTCGCCCCGGCAGTCCCGGCAGGGGTCGGCGATGATCCGTCCCAGGCCGCGGCAACGCGAGCAGGGAGCAGACGTCACCATCTGGCCCAGGATCGACTGCCGCACCCGCCGGACCTCACCCGCGCCCCGACATTCCTGGCACACCGTGGGGGAGGTGCCAGGGCTGGCCCCGCTCCCCTCGCAGGTCGAGCACGTCACGGGGGCCTTCAAGCCGACCTCGCGCTGGGCGCCGAACACGGCCTCCTCGAAGGTCAGCTCGAGGACGACCTCGAGGTCGGCGCCCTGCACCGGCCCCGCTCGGCTCCGGCCGCCGGCTCCGCCTCCGAATGGGCTCTGCTGGCCGAAGAAGGCGTCGAAGACGTCGCCGAGACCCCCACCGAAGAACGAGTTGGGATCGGCCTGTCCCGCCCCCCGAGCCCCGTCGGGGCCGAACATGTCATACCGGCGACGGCGCTCCGGGTCGCGCAGCGTCTCGTAGGCGACCGTCACCTCCTTGAAGCGCTCCTCGGCGTGGGGGTCACCGCCATTGGCATCGGGGTGGAGCTCGCGGGCGAGTCGACGGTAGGCCCGCCTGATGTCGTCATCAGTGGCGTTGTGGTCGATCTCGAGCAGTTGGTAGAAGTCGGTTGGCAAGAGGAGCTATCCCTCGTTCATGCGACGCCCGAGCTGCCGACTGACAACGGCGACGGCAGCCAGGGCCTGGGGGTAGTTCATACGGGTCGGGCCGAGCACCCCGATGGTGCCAGCGTCGTCCCCCGCCCCACCATACGGTGCCACGACGACGGCGCATTCAGCCAGGGGGACCACCCCGTGCTCGGTGCCGATCGCCACCGAGAGCCCGCGATCGAGGACGTCGCGCAGCATGCTGACCACGACGTACTGCTGCTCCAGGATCCCGAGCACCCCGCGCACGGTCTCCACCGCCTCGAAGGCGGTGGCCATCCGCGACGCCCCGCCCACGTACACGTGCTCGGGCTCTTCGCTGTGGCCGGGAGCGGTGAGGGCGGCCACGCTCGCGTCGACCACCGCGTCGGTCGCCTGGTCACCGGTGTCCACCAGCCGGTCCACCTCTCCCAGGGTTCTCCCCACCAGGTGGGCGCTGAGATGGGCGGTGGCCGACGCCAGGCGCTCGGGGCCGGTGGCCTCGTCGATCTCGAGCGAGCGCTTCTCCACGGCGCCGTTGGACAGCACGGCGACGAGCAGGGCCGCCCGGTTCGCCAGTCCGACCAGCTGGACCGACCGGATCACGGCGGCCTCCGGGCCGGGGCTCACCACAACGGCGGCGTAGTCCGTGACCTGGGAGAGCAGTTTCGAGGTGTCGTGGAGCATCTGCTCCAGCTCGCCGTGGGCCCGAGCGAAGAACTTCCGCACCTGCTGCTGGCGGGCGGGATCGAGGGGGCCGGGTCCGCTCAGCTGGTCGACGAAGTACCGGTAGCCCTTGTCGGTCGGGATGCGCCCGGCGCTGGTGTGGGGCTGGGTGAGGTAGCCCTCGTGCTCGAGCGCCACCATCTCGTTGCGGATCGTGGCCGCGGAGACGCCGACCTCGGGCGCCCTGGTCACATGGGCCGAGCCGACCGGCTGAGCCGTCTCGATGTACTCCGAGACCACTGCTCGGAGGATGGAAGCCTTGCGTTCGTCCAACGGTTCACCGACCTGGCCGCCCCCAGATGCCGGGGCGGTTAGCACTTAAGTGTACCGAGTGCCAGGCGGGTAGCGGCGTTGCGCCGCGGCATGGAAGCCCTCCTCCACCTGGGCCCCGTCCGGCGAGCCGGCGTCACCGCCGTCCCCGTCGGGGCCCGGCGGCTGCGGCCCAGGCACGGGCAGGTCTCCCATGATGCCCACCGGGGGACCCGTTCGCGGCGACGAAGGAGACGCAGGGATGGTCCCCCCGTAGAAGCGCAGGACCCGCAGCCGGTAGAAGATGGCCAGCGTGTCGAGCAGCAGCAGCAGCACGGCGCGGGGCGAGATGGTGCTGCTGAAACGCTCGTTGATGCGCACCGGTGCCTCGATGAACCGCCGATAGCCGAACCGACGGGCCACCAACAACAGCTCGAGATCGAAGGCGAAGCGCTTCTCCACCATGTGGGGCAGCACGGCGGCCAGCACGTCCCGTCTCACCAGCTTGATGCCCGTCTGGGTATCCCGGATGCGCAGGTGGAACAACGCCCGGATGAGCTGCTGGTAGCCCCACGAGTAGGCGCGGCGGAGGGGCGGGTAGTGCACGACGGACTGCGGGTGGCGCTTGCTGCCCAACAGGATGTCGGGCTCGTGGCGCCGCATCAGCGACACGAACGGACGCAGGAGCTCGGCCGGAAGATCGCCGTCGGCGTCGATGAATCCGAGGTAGCGACCGCGGCCGAGCGCCATCCCGGCCCGCAGGGCCTGCCCCTTTCCCCAGTTGCGGGCGAGGACCACCCTCCGAACGACGTCGCCGGCCACGCCGGCCAGCGAATCGGCGCTCCCGTCGGTGGAGCCGTCCGACACGGTGATGACCTCGAAGCTCCGCCCCGACTCCAGCAGCACCCCGACGCGGCTCTCCACCGTGACCCGCAGCCGTGAGCCCGGGTTGAAGTACGGCACCACCATCGTGAGGTCCAGCTCGGGCTCGGCCAGCTCCCAGAGCTCGCCCCCTCTGCCCGTCTGACGATGGCGGGACCACCGGAGCGCCGTCAACGCCATCTCCACCAGCCCGGCGCCCACCAACCCCGCTCGCAGCGTGTTGGCGACACTCTTCGTCGTGCGGGTGCGGTGACCCATTCGGGGCTTTCTGACGGCGGCGGGGCCGATCGGAGATGCGCGATCAGCTGCGATGGTTGACGACAGCCATGGTAGTGACGACAGGTCGCTTCGCCCCCGCGGGGCGCCGGAGGCCTCCCGGCAACGGGCCTCCGGGGCCAGCGTGCACTAGTCGCTCAGGCGCAGGGCCGAGATGAACGCCTCCTGGGGAACTTCCACCCGGCCGATGCTCTTCATCCGCTTCTTGCCTTCCTTCTGCTGCTCGAGCAGCTTGCGCTTGCGGGTGACGTCGCCGCCATAGCACTTGGCCAGCACGTCCTTGCGCTTGGCCTTGACCGTCTCGCGGGCCACGATCCGTCCGCCGATGGCCGCCTGGATGGGGACGTCGAAGAGCTGGCGAGGAATGAGCTCGCGCAGCTTCGCCGTCATCCGCCGCCCGTAGTCCTCGGCCTTCGACCGGTGCATCACGGTGCTGAAGGCGTCCACCGGCACGCCGTTGAGGAGCACGTCGATCTTGACCAGGTTGGAGGCGTCGTAGCCGGCCGGCTCGTAGTCGAGGCTGGCGTAGCCCCGCGTCCTGCTCTTCAGCTGGTCGAAGAAGTCGATCACGACCTCGGCCAGAGGAACGCGGTAGACGAGCTCGAGCCGCTGGGGCGACAGGTACTCCATCTTCACCATGTCACCGCGCCGGGACTGACACAGGTCCATGACCGTCCCCGTGTACTCGCTCGGGGTGATGATCGTCACCGTGAGGAGCGGCTCGTCCACCCGCTCGACGGCCGTCGGAGCTGGCATGGCGCTGGGGTTGTCGACGTCGACCACGGTCCCGTCGGTCAGATGGGCCCGGTACTCGACCGACGGTGCGGTGGCGATGAGGGCGAGGTCGAACTCCCGCTCGAGGCGCTCGCGCACGATCTCCATGTGCAGCAGCCCCAGAAACCCGCACCGGAACCCGAAGCCGAGAGCGCCCGAGGTCTCCGGCTCGTAGGTGAAGCTGGCGTCGTTGAGACGCAGCTTCTCGAGCGCCTCCCGCGGGTCGGAGAACCGGTCACCGTCGACCGGGTACAGGCCGCAGAAGACCATGGGTTTCGGATCTCGGTAGCCGGCGAGAGGCTCGGGCGCCGGTCGGCGCACCTCGGTCACGGTCTCGCCTGACCGGGCCTCGGCCACGTCCTTGACGCCGGCGATGAGGTAGCCCACCTCTCCGGGTCCGAGCGTGGCCACCGACACCGGTGCCGGCCGGCGCACGCCGATCTCCTCCACGTCGTGGGTCACGCCGGTCTGCATGAAGCGCAGGCGGGCGCCTGCCGCCAGCGTGCCGTTGACGACCCGTACCGAGCTCACGACCCCGCGGTACTGGTCGTAGTACGAGTCGAAGATCAGCGTTTGCAGCTCGGCATCAGGATCGCCCGTCGGCGGCGGGATGCGTTCCACGACCGCGTCGAGCAGGGCCTCCACGCCCTCGCCCGTCTTGGCCGACATGCGCAGGATGCCCTCCGCCGGAAGTCCGAGGACCTGCTCGATCTCCGACGCGTACCGATCGGGCTCGGCCGCCGGTAGATCGATCTTGTTGAGGACGGCAACGATCTCCAGGTCGTGCTCGAGGGCCAGATAGCAGTTGGCCAGCGTCTGGGCCTCGATGCCCTGCGACGCGTCGACCAACAGCACCACACCCTCGCAGGCGGCCAGGCTGCGGCTGACCTCGTAGCCGAAGTCCACGTGACCCGGGGTGTCGATGAGGTGGAGCACGTGATCCCGCCACTCCACCCGCACGTTCTGCGCCTTGATGGTGATGCCCCGCTCCCGCTCGATATCCATCGAGTCGAGGTACTGCTCGCGCATGTACCTCGGATCGACAGCGCCGGTGAGCTCGAGGATCCGGTCGGACAGCGTGGACTTGCCGTGGTCGACGTGGCTGATGATCGAGAAGTTGCGGAAGTGCTCGTGTTGCGTCACGGTCGACGGGGCTCCGGGATCGGGCGCCGGCGATCCATTCTCGTCTGCCGGCACGGGTTGAGCGGAATGTCCCGACCATCGTCGCCGGACCCTGGCGCCCGGTTGCATTCCGCGCTGCTGGTAACCTCGGCCCGATCGACCGACCAGCCGCGCCGGGCCCAGCCCGGGAGGTTGGCCCACTGGAACCGGGACCGATGGCCAATATCAAGAGCCAGATCAAGCGTAACCGCCAGAACGAGCGCCGCCGCGTGCGCAACAAGGGCGTTCGTTCCGAGGCGAAGACGAGGGTCAAGACGGCCGTCAGGGCGGTCGAGACCGGCGCCGACGACGGTGACGAGGCCGTGCGGCAGGCCGTGAGGCGCCTGGACAAGGCTGCGGCCAAGGGGATCATCCATCCCAACCAGGCTGCCAATCGCAAGTCTCGTCTGGCCCGTCGGGTGGCAGCGCTCAGAGACGGGGCCGGCGAGGGCTGATCGCGGCGCTGGTCGGGAGCGCCTCAGCGCCGGCCCCGACCAGCTGGCCGCCGACGGGGCTGGCGGGGACCGAGCCGGCTGAGCCTGGCGACCAGTATCTCCATCACCACGTCCGCCGGACACGCGCTGGCCCCGCGCAGGTCCCGGTCCGCCGCCGCCAGCAGTGTGATGGCCCGGCCGACGCCATCCTGACCGAGTCGGCGGGCTTCCCGCAGCGCCTTCCCGGCCACAAAGGTGGTGCGCGTCCCCAGCAGGGCGGCTGCCTCGGCGTCGGTCGTGACGGACGCCCCGTCGAGCCGCAGCATGTTGGCGTAGTGGCGATGCAGGCTCGCCATGAGCACCAGCGGATGGCGCTGACCGGCTCCGCTCATGCGGTGGAGCACCTCCAGGGCGCCCTCGGTGTTGCCCCGGTCGATGGCGTCGGTCAGCTCCCACGGCGCCAGGCCGCCGGCCTCACCGAGAAACGGCGCCACCTCGTCGGGCCCGAGGCTGGCCCCCTCCCCGTAGGCCGCGGTGAGGGCGTCGAGCACCCCGGAGAGCCGGCCGAGGTCCTCTCCGAGGTGCTCGCCGAGCAGGGCGGTGGCCGGTCCGTCCAGCCGCACCGCGCTGTCGCGCACCCGGGAGGCCAGCCACGGGGATCGCCCCCGTCCGGTGGGGGCCGATGCGTCGATCACCTGACCGCGCTGACGCACCGCCGTGACGAGCCGGCTCGGCACCGACCCGCCACCGGCCACGAGGACGAGCGAAGCCGTCGGCTGGGGATCCTCGAGGTAGGAGACGAGCGCTGCCACCTGCTCGGCACGAAGCCGACCGGCGTCGCGGACCACGACCACCCGGTGGCTGGCCAGGAACGGAGGCGTGGCGCAGGCGTCGAGGATCGGTCCGACGTCCAGGTCGTCCTCGGTGCCGTGCTCTTCGACGACCAGCCCGGGATCCTCCTGGCCGACCAGGTCCCGCACCAGCTGACGAGCGGCTTCTCCGGTCAGCGAGGGGTCGTCGCCGGCCACCACGTAGGCGGGGGCGCGGGTCGCGGCGGGCCCTGACCCTTGTCCAGCGCGGGCCGGGGTCACGACGCCTCCAGCACCGCAGCGATGGCCGCGCAGACCCGGCGGGTGCCGCGCACGTCGTGGGCCCGCACGATCCGCGCACCACGGGTCACCCCCAGGGCGGCGGCGGCCAGCGAGGCCGGGCCCCGGTCCTCGACGGGGAGATCACACAAGGCGCCGAGGAAGGGCTTGTGCGACGCCGACAGCAACAGCGGGTGGCCGAGCGCGGCCAACTGGTCGGAGGCCCGCAGGAGGGCGAGCGACTGCACCCAGGTCTTGCCGAGATCCAGCCCGGCGTCGACGATGACCCGCTCGGGCCCGATCCCCTTCGCTTCGGCCCACTGAGCCCGCTCGGACAGGTACCGGCACACCTCGCCGACCACATCGTCGTAGATGGGCTCGGGATCCGGCACCCTGGGGGCAAGGCGGATGTGGGTGGCCACGACGCTTGCGCCTGCGGCGGCCGCCACGTCCAGGTAGGCCGCATCGGCAAACCCGCTGATGTCGTTGCCGACGACGGCGCCGGCGCCGAAGGCGGCCTCGGCGACGACGGCCCGCCAGGTGTCGACCGACAGCGGGACGTCGAACCGCGCACGGAGGACCTCGACGGCGGGCACCACGCGCTCGAGCTCCTCGTCGACGCCGACCTCGGGTCCGGGACCGGCCTTCACGCCTCCGACGTCGAGGATGTCCACCCCCTCGTCGACGAGCTGCTGCGCCCGGCGGAGGAACCGGTCCATGGTGAAGTGGGCGCCGCGATCGTAGAAGGAGTCGGTCGTGCGGTTCAGGACGCCCATCACCAGGCACCTGGTACCCAGGTCGTAGCTCCGCTCCCCCAGACGCAGGCGCATGTCAGGCAAGCTATCGGGCCGCAGGTCCGAGCCGGCCGTCGGACCCTCAGAAGAGCCGGGCCGTGAGCGCCTTGCGGTACGCCGCGGTGCGAGGATCGCCCGGGCCCATGGCCTCCAGCAGGTCCAGGAACTCGCGGCGGGCCTGATCGTCCTGCTTCACCCGGTCGAGCAGGCCGTCCAGACGGGTCTCGAGGTCGGTACCGCTCTTGAGAGCGCCGTTCCCGAGCCGGGCGGTGGCGGCGACCCGGCGAACATCAGGCGTCTCGGGCACCCGTCCGAGCAGGGCCAGCGCCTCGTCCGGCTGCCCCTGGCCGACCAGCAGCTCCGCCAGGGCGACGACCGCCCCCGGATGGTCAGGCTCGAGCTCGAGGGCTTGCCGCAGTGACGCCTCGTCTCCTGCCTCCACCAGACGATCGGCCTCGCTGGCCGCCGGCGCCAGCCGATCCACGAACTCCCGCACCGCAGCTTCGGGCTGGGCACCGATGAAGCTGTCGACCACCTGGTGGTCCCGTAGGGCGAAGACGGCGGGTATGGACTGGACCCTGAAGGTGGCGGCGACCCGAGGGTTCTCGTCCACGTTGACCTTGGCCAGCTCGACGGCGCCGCCGGTGTCCCCCACCACCCGCTCGATGATGGGACCCAGGGTGCGACACGGACCACACCACTCCGCCCACAGGTCCACGACGACGGGAACCTGGTCGGAGCGCTCCAGCACGTCATGTTCGAAGCTGGCATCGGTCACGTCGGTCATCGCCTGCGAGAGTACCTGGAGACGTCACCAGACCCTGCCCCGCCCCCGGCGGAGTAGCGTCTGGCGCCGATGGAGGGGATCGACGAGGCCAGGGTCGGCGCGTGGTTCGAGGCCAACATCGCCGGGACGACGCCGCCACTCGTATTCGAGCTCATCGCCGGGGGACGGTCGAATCTCACCTACCGGGTCACCGACTCGGTGGGGAACGACTTCGTCCTGCGGCGGCCACCCACCAGCCACGTGCTGCCGACAGCCCACGACATGGGGCGGGAGCATCGCATCGTGTCCGCCCTGGGCCCGACGGCGGTGCCGGTGCCGCCCATCTTCGGCTACTGCGGGGACGACGCCGTCACCGGCGCGCCCTTCTACGTGATGGGTTTCGTTCCCGGCCACATCCTGCGGGACGGGGAGACCGCAGGAAAGGTCCTCGACGAGGCGGGCCGCCGGCGGGCCGGCGAGTCGCTGGCGGACGTGCTCGCCGACCTTCACGCCGTCGACGTCGATGCCGTGGGCCTGGGCGACCTCGCCCGTCGGGACGGGTACATCGAGCGTCAGCTCAAGCGGTGGTACAGCCAGTTCCAGCAGTCACAGACGGGCACCGGGCGTCCTGTCCCGCTCGTGGACGAGCTGCACGACCTGCTGTCGGCGCGCGTGCCCGACCAGGTCGGGGTCGGCATCGTCCACGGCGACTATCGCCTGGACAACACCATGCTCGGCGACGACGGCCGCTGCCGCGCCGTGCTCGACTGGGAGATCTGCACCCTCGGCGACCCTCTGGCCGACGTCGGGCTGCTGATGGTCTACTGGGCTGAGCCGGGCGACCTCGACCCGGCGCTCGGAATCGCACCGACCGCGATCCCCGGCTTCCCCAGCCGGGCCGAGATGCGGGCCCGCTACCGCACGCGATCCGGACGGGACCTCTCGGAGCTCGACTTCTACGTGGCCTTTGGCTACTGGAAGCTCGCCTGCATCGTGGAAGGCGTCCACGCCCGTTATGCGGGCGGAGCCATGGGGGGCGACCGCAGCGGGATCGAGGCCTTCTCCGACCAGGTGCTACGTCTGGCCGAAGCGGCCAAGACGGCAGCCGACCGGCTGTAGACCCCAATTAAGCTGGGAAGTCGCCCATGGCCATGTACGAGCGACGATCTTCCCGGCAACCCGATCGGCCCGTGTTGGTGATCAGCATGGAGGGCTGGGTCGACGCGGGGCTCGGTGCCTCCTCGGCCACCGCGGCGCTGCTGGGCTCCATCCCGACCGAGGAGCTGGCCACCTTCGACGGAGACGACCTCATCGATCAGCGCGCCCGGCGACCGGTGCTCCAGATCGTCGACGGGGTCAACACCGGTCTCAACTGGCCCGAGATCCGGCTCCTCGTCGGCGAGGACCGGAACGGCAACGACATGGTGTTCCTGGTCGGGCCCGAGCCCGATCTGCACTGGCGCCCGTTCGTCGCCAGCGTCGTGGCGCTCGCCCAGGAGCTCGGCGTCCGCCTGGCCGTGGGGCTGGGAGCGTTCCCGGCCGCCGCTCCCCACACCCGGCCCATCCGCCTGGCGGCCACCGCCACGAATTCGGAGCTCGCATCCCGGGTCGGCGTCGTGCCCGGCACCCTCGAGGTCCCGGCCGGGATCGAAGCCGCCATGGAGGAGGCCTTCGCCGCCACCGAGATCCCCGCCGTCGGCTTGTGGGCGCGGGTGCCGCACTACGTGTCGGCCATGCCCTATCCCGCAGCCAGCGCCGCGCTCATCGACGGGTTGGCCAGCGTGGCCGACCTCACCCTGGACTCGGCCGGGCTCCACGCCGCCGCCGACGTCACCCGCAGCCGGGTCGACGAGCTGATCGGACAGAGCGGCGAGCACAAGGCCATGGTCAGCCAGCTCGAGGACAACATCGACGCCGCCGAGGGCACCCCGCTGGACCTCGGTCCCCTCCCATCGGGCGACGAGATCGCCGCCGAGCTGGAGCGGTATCTGCGGGGCGAGCGCTGAGGACCGGGCCAAGCTGGCGGAGGTGATGGCGGGGACCGCGACCCGCTAACTTTCGAGCCCATGCGTGTCGATGGTGGGGTCGCAGGCGATCTCGAGACTGCTGGAGCGTCGGCGAAGGAGACCGAGCGGGCCGGCTACGACGGAGCGTGGTCGGCCGAGACCGGGCACGATCCGTTCCTGCCCCTGCTGCTGGCGGCCGAGCACACCGAGCACCTGGAGCTCGGCACGGGCATCGCCGTGGCGTTCGCCCGCAATCCCATGAACCTCGCCAGCCTGGCCAACGACCTCCAGGCCTACTCCAAGGGGCGGTTCATGCTCGGTCTGGGCTCCCAGATCAAGCCACACATCGAGAAGCGCTTCAGCATGCCGTGGTCACACCCGGCGCCCCGCATGCGGGAGCTGATCCTCGCCATGCGCGCCATCTGGGACAGCTGGAACGAGGGCACCAAGCTCGAGTTCAAGGGTGACTTCTACACCCACACCCTGATGACGCCCTTCTTCAACCCCGGTCCCAACCGCTACGGGCCTCCCCGCGTGTTCCTGGCCGCTGTCGGCGAGCTGATGACCACGGTCGCCGGAGAGGTGGCCGACGGCCTGCTCGTCCACGGCTTCACGACCGAGCGGTACCTGAGGGAGGCCACGATCCCCGCTCTCGAGCGGGGGTTGGCGACCTCGGGACGTCGTCGGGAGGACGTCCAGGTCTCGTACCCCGCCTTCGTGGTGACCGGCACCACGGAGGCGGAGATGGCCGACGCCTCGCGGGGCGTGCGCGCCCAGATCGCCTTCTACGGCTCGACTCCCGCCTACCGGCCCGTGCTGGAGCTCCATGGCTGGGGCGACCTCCAGACCGAGCTCAACACCCTGTCCAAGCAGGGTGAGTGGATGAAGATGGCGGAGCTGATCGACGACGAGATCCTGCACACCTTCGCCGTGGTCTGCGAGCCCGAGGACGTTCCCGCCCGCGTTACGGCCCGGGTGGGTGACGTCGTCGACCGCATCACCTTCTACGCCCCGTACCGGACCGACCCCGATCGGTGGCACCGCATCCTGGCCGGGTTCAAGCAGGTCGGTCCGGCCTGAGGGCCGGCGCGACGCCGCGCTCGTTCTATCCGAGCTCGGCCGCCAGGTAGCGGCTGCGGCACAACGAGCGCTGCAGCTTGCCCGAGGACGTCTTGGGGAGGCTGCCCGGGTCGACGAGCACGACCTCTTCGAGGGTCAGGCCCACCGCGTGGCGCACGCGGGTGGCCACGGCCTGGCGGATGGCCTGGGCGTCGTTATCCCTCGTCTCAGCCACAACGACGAGCGCTTCCCGGCCCTTGCGCCCCTCGACCCCGAAAGCGATCACGTTCCCCTGGCGGACTCCGGGAATGGTCCCGACCGCGCGTTCGATGTCCTCGGGGTACACGTTTCGGCCACCGATGATGATGACGTCCTTCATGCGCCCGCACACGACCAGCTCACCGTCGGCCAGGTAGGCCAGATCGCCGGTGCGCAGCCAGTCGTCACGGAACGCCTCTGCCGTCGCCTCCGGGTGGCGGTAGTAGCCGGGGGTCACCGATGTCCCTCGGATCTCGAGCTCCCCGACCTCCCGCTCCGATCGGACATTTCCAGTGGCCGGCTCGACGATCCGGATCTCCAGCCCGGGGAGAGGCCGACCCAGCCGGGCCAGGCGACGCCCCCGTTCATCCAACTCGGCGACCGGTGCGGCCGAGCCTTCCTCCTCGAGCGCCCGACGGTCGACCACGTCGGTCGTCATCCCGGTCCCCGGCTCGGGAAAGGTCACGGCCAGGCTGGCCTCCGCCATCCCGAACACACAGAACATCGACCTCGGGTCGAGGCCGTGCGGGGCTCCCGCGGCGCAGAAGTCGGCGACGGCCTTGGGGTCGACCGGCTCGGCGCCGTTCAGCGCCACGCGCCACGGCGACAGGTCCCATCCGCTCTGACGTCGCAGGGCCCGGGCGGCGAGGGCGTAGGCGAAGTTGGGACCGCAGGTGACAGTGCCGCTGAAGTCGCTCATCCACTGCATCCAGCGGGCGGGGGCGGCCATGAAGTCCTGCGGCGTTCCCAGCACGAGATCGGTACCCGTCGTCATCGGGGTCATCAACAGGCCGATGAGGCCCATGTCGTGGTAGAGCGGCAACCAGGAGACGATCACGTCGCCCTCGACGTCGAGATGGGCGGCCTGGGCGATGGCGTCGATGTTGGCGCCGATCTGGGCGTGGGGCAGCATCACGCCCTTCGGGTCGGCGGTCGATCCGCTGGTGAACTGGAGTATGGCGAGCGACGCCGGGTCGACAGTGGGCTCGTTGAGGTCGGCAGCGCCAGCCCCACCAGGCCCGGCCGCCACCTCGTCGAGGAGGACGAGCGGCGGATCGGCCGGGTTCGGATCCAGGAAGGCGGCCAGGTCGCGGTCGACCAGCGTCAGGCCGACGTCAGCGCTGCGCACCCGCGCTCGGGTCTGGGACACGAACTCCTCGACCGATCCCAACCGCATCGGAAGCGGCAGGACCACGAGCGTGGCGCCCGCCAGCCAGACGGCCTGGATGGTCGTGACGAGCGGACGGGAAGTCGGGCCCAGCAGGGCGACCCGGTCGCCGACGCCGATGCCACGGCGCTGGAGGTTGGCCGCCACCGCCCGGGCGTCCTCGTGCAGCCGAGCCCAGCTCACCCGCTCGGGATCGCCGGATCCGACGAAGGTGACGGTGCCGCCTGTGGACGCGGCCCGCTCGATCCGGTCAGGCAGCGTGGTGGGGCGCGATCGCGCCAGGGCAGGCCCGGTGATCCAAGCTGGGGTCATAGCGCTTCGACTCACCGCGGCGGCGGAGCGTTACCCGTTCGTGACACCTGCGTCAGCCGGCGGGCCGCTCGGCCGTCGCCATCCAGGGCGATGTGAGGCAAGCCGCTAGCCCGAGGAGGCGGTCACCAGGTTGACCAGCTTGGGCGGCCGGCTCACGATCCGCGCCGGAGGACGGCCCCCGAGCTGCTCCTGGATCTTCGGAGAGGCCAGGGCGAGGCGCTCGGCCTCGGCCTGGTCGATCGCCGGGTCGACCTCGATGCGCTCCCGTACCTTGCCGTTGACCTGGACGACGAGGGTGACGGCCTGGCGGCGCACCAGCTCGGGGTCGGCCTGAGGCCACGGCTGCTCGTGGACGTGGCCGCCGTTCCGGCGCTCCCACAGCTCGGCGGTGACGTGCGGCGTCATGGGCGCCAGCAGGAGCAGCATCGTGTCGACGGCCTCGGCCAGCGTGGCGTCGCGAGCTCCGGACTGCACGTACTGGTACAGGGTGTTGGTGAACTTCATGAAGCCGGCGACGGCCGTGTTGTAGGACCAACGCCGGAACTCGTCGGTCACCCGGTCGATGAGACGGTGCGTGGCCCGCCGCACCTCGAGATCCGCATCCGTCGGCTCCCGGTCGGCGGGCTCCGGGCCCGCCATATCCCCGATCCCGAGACGCCAGACCCGGTGCACGAACCGCGAGCACCCCTCGATGATCTCGTCGGTCTGGGCGTTCCAGTCCACATCGTCGACGGCGGGGCCGGCGAAGAGATGGAACAGCCGCAGCGAGTCGGCGCCGACGGTCTCCAGGTAGCGCGACGGCGCCACCACGTTGCCCCTGGACTTGGACATGGCGCTTCCGCCCAACCGGATCATGCCCTGGTTGAACAGGCGGGTGAAGGGCTCGCGCAAGCCCGGCGGCACCAGCCCGAGGTCGGCCAGGGCCTTGGTGTAGAAGCGGGCATAGAGCAGGTGGAGGATGGCGTGGGTGATGCCGCCGATGTACTGGTCGACCGGCATCCAGTGTCGAACCAGCGCCTGGTCGAACGGCACGTCGGTCGACCACGGATCACAGAAGCGGAGGAAGTACCAGGACGAGTCGACGAACGTGTCCAGCGTGTCGGTCTCCCGCTCGGCCGGCCCACCGCAGGTCGGGCACGACACGTACCGGAAGCGCTCGTGGTACTTCAAGGGTGATTCCCCGGTGGGACGAAACTCGACGTCGTCGGGGGCGAGCACGGGCAGCTGGTCGTCGGGGACGGTCACCAGGCCGCACGAGCCGCAGTAGATGACGGGAATCGGGGAGCCCCAGTAGCGCTGGCGGCTCACCAGCCAGTCGCGTAGCCGATAGTTGACCGTGCGCCTGCCGATTCCCTCGGCCTCGAGCCACTCGATGGCAGCCTGGATGGCATCGTCGACGCGGAGACCGTCGAGCCACGCGCTGTTGATCGTGATCCCGTCGCCCGTGTACGCCTCTCCCTCCCACCCCTCGGGAGGCTCCACCGTGCGCACGATGGGCAGGCCGTAGGTCACGGCGAACTCCCAGTCGCGCTGGTCTTCACCGGGGACGGCCATGATCGCACCCGTGCCGTAGCTCGAGAGCACGTAGTCGGCCAGATAGACCGGCACCGGCTCACCGGTGAAGGGATTGATCACGTTGCTGCCGGTGAAGACGCCGCGCTTCTCCAGCCCACCCTCGGTCGACTGCCGCTCGACCTCGGTGGTACGGGCCACTCTGGCCAGAAGCTCGTCGACCGCGGGGCGCTGGTCGGGGACCGTCAACTCGTCGACGAGCGGGTGCTCGGGCGCCAGCACGGCGTACGTCATGCCGAAGCTCGTGTCCGGCCGGGTGGTGAAGACCCGCACCGACAGGTCCGGACGACCCTCGACGTCCATCTCGAACTCGGCGCCCTCCGAGCGCCCGATCCAGTTGCGTTGCATGACCTTGACCCGCTCGGGCCAATCGAGGTCGTCGAGGGCGTCGAGCAGCTCCTGGGCGTACTCGGTGATCCGGAAGAACCACTGCTCCAGCTCGCGCTTCACCACCACATCGCCCGAGCGCTCGCAGGTACCGTCCGGGAGCACCTGCTCGTTGGCCAGCACGGTCTGGCATCCCGGGCACCAGTTCACCGCGGCCCGGTCCCGATAGGCGAGGCCCGCTTCGAGGAAGCGCTTGAAGATGACCTGGTTCCATCGGATGTACTCGGGGTCGTGACTACGCACCTCGCGGCGCCAGTCGTAGACGGCGCCCAGCGCCTTCAGGCTCGCCTTGAGCTCGTCGATCCGGGCTTCGGTGAAGACACGGGGGTGTACCCCGGTCTGGATGGCGGCGTTCTCGGCCGGCAGACCGAAGGAGTCGAACCCTATCGGCGACAGGACCGCCCGCCCGAGCATGGTGTGGTAGCGGACGACGAGATCGCCGAAGGTGTAGTTGCGAATGTGGCCCTGGTGCGCCGGTCCGCTCGGGTAGGGGTACATGCACAGCACGTAGTCGGCGGGACGGGGGTCGTCGGCGTCGACCTCGTAGGTGCCGTCGTCGGCCCACCGCTCCTGCCACTTCTTCTCGACGGCGCCGACGTCGTAGGCCTCTGCCATGCCTGGGATGGTACCGGGGGATCCCGGCCGACCGGCACCGATATGGCGCCGCTGCTCAGCTGCGGGCGGCGCCTCTGAGGACGTCCGCTTGCTAGGTTATGAGGCCTCGGGGGCGTAGCTCAGTTGGTAGAGCGCTTGACTGGCAGTCAAGAGGTTTCGTGGGTTCGAGTCCCATCGCCTCCACCAAAGTCCGAGGTCAGAGGGGTTGGCACCCGACACGGCGAGCCGACGGCGATGGTCGTGGAGCTCAGCTGAGGCACACCGACCGAAGCGCCTTGGCGACCGCTTGTGTCCGGCCGTGCACTTCCAGCTTGCGATAGACGGCGCGCAGGTGAGTCTTCACCGTCTCCTCGCTCACGAGCAGTTCTCGAGAGATGGCGAGATTGCTCCGTCCTTGCACGAGGAGCTCCAGCACGTCGCTCTCGCGCGGGGAAAGACCGAACTCCACGCCCGGCCAGAAGTGCGTGGCGCCATTGCCGTTGGGGCTCATGGCGGCCAGCACGGCGCAGCCGGTGAAGGCGGGATCGACCAGGGTCCGGCCCTGACAGACCTCGACCAGCTGCCCGGCCAGCTCTGCCCCGCATCTCGGTCTCCGCACGAAGCCGGCGGCGCCGAGACGCAGGGCGGTGAAGAGCAACCGGTCGTTCCACTGGCCGGCGAAGACCACGAGACGGAACGGGGGCTGTCGAGCCATCAGCTGTGCGGCCACGGCCAGTCCGTTCGGTTCCCGTGCCTCCAGATCGAGCACGACCACCTCGGCACCCAGCCCGGTGACTTCGGAGTGCACGTCCTCGAGGGCGAGGACCTCCCCGACGACCTCCACCCGGTCGACGAACGGCGCCAGCATGGCCTTCAGACCTTCGAGCACGACCGGGCGCTGGTCGACCAGCACCACCCGAAACGGCTCAGCGGTCAACTTGGGGGTGTCCGTTACGGCTCATCGCCGTGCTCGCCGTCTCTCTGGACCCAGAAGGCGATCGAACTCCTTCGCGATGATCGCGTAGCACTGACAGGCCTCTGCCTCGAGACCCTGGCGGTCGAGGACCGTGACCTGGCCTCGGGAGAAGCGGACCAGGTCGACGCCCTGGAGGGCCCCGATGGCCACCGTCACCGAGGCGCGGCGCACGCCCAGCATCTGGGCCAGGAACTCGTGGGTCAGGGGGAAGTGGTTTCCGCCCACCCGGTCCTGGGTCAGCAGGATCCATCGGGCGCAGCGCTGCGCAACGGGGTGCAGGGCGTTGCACGCCACCTGCTGGCTGACCTGGCGCAGGTAGGCCTGGACGTAGCGCTCGACCACGGCCCGGAAGGCCTTCCCGTTGCTGGCTTCGTCGCGGAAGGCTCGGGAGCTCATGCTCAGCACCGTTCCCGGGACCTGCACCTGGGCCAGATCCCGGTCGTTGAGGGACCGGATGCCGAGGAACACCGGTACGCCCACCATGCCCTCGTTGCCCACGGTGGCGATCTCCACCCCGCTGTTGCCGTCCATCGTCGTGAGCAACGACACCACGGCGGTCACCGGGAAGTAGACGTGGTTGATCCGATGTCCGGGGTCGAGCAGTCGCTCCTTCAGATCACCTTGCTGGATGGTGAAGCGGTCGAGCAGGCGCTTGCGCTCCCGAGCCGGTAGGGCGTCGAGCAAGCGGTTGCCACGGCCGTCCAACTGCTGAGAGGTGGAGCGAGAACGGGGAGACGACGGCAAGGGACCATCCTCCTTCGGTGACGGGCCGACCACTGGCCTGTCGCTCACCGAACAAGAGGGTGGATCTCCCTCCGTTACGTCACTCGTGCCCAGTGCGGGCAGCAACAGCCGACACCAGCAAGCTATCACCCCTCGTAATTGTTGGAAAGATAGGGTTTCTCGTGCGACCCATGGGGTCTTTGTCCAGGGTACGCGACCGTACGCACTGGTCAGTACGGTAGGGTACAGACCCTCGGTCCGCTACCGTACGCTGCCACGGTACGCTGACGTACGGACGGCGACCGTCAGAAACTATCCGTATGGCCTGCCCCTTCGTCGAGGCCACCACGCTCGGCACCGTTGGCTACGACAAAACGAGTGCATTTGTGGCCCTCAGGTCTTGCCCGATCCTGTCGCTTCCTGACTGAATATCCTTGGCGACAGTGATCAAGAATTGGGGTCGTATCCAGAGCGGATAATTAGTGGTATGCAAGAACCATCCGGCGTCAGAAGAACACCGCCCCGACAGTTCCTGCACCGGTGTGGGCGGCGACCGACGGCCCCACCTGATAGCGAACGAGATCGGACACCTCCGGCGCCAGCCTGGCGGCCAGTTGCTCGGCCAGCTCCGGCGCATTGGCATCACCTACTCCCACCCGCAGGTTCGAGCCGGCGGAACGGACGTAGTCAGCCATGATCTCGACCGCGGCGCCGGCGTCCGTCGCTTCGCCGATGCCGCGCATGGTGCCCTCCTCCAGAGCCAGGACGGGCATTCCGTCCGCCTGAGCAGGCTGCCCTTCCAGCCTTCCGCTTCGGCGGGCTCGTTCTGCGACGCCGACGACGAACACGTTGCCGACCCGACTGGCCACTGAACGGGCGGCGTCGGCCGCCTGCGCGAGCCCGCCGCCCGCGGCGATCGCATCTGCTGCCGCCCACACGCAGCAGCCCACCGCGAATGACGCGGTGCCGGTGTCGACCAGCTCGACCGGCACATCGGAGCCGGCCGCCGCCAGGCGGGCGGCATTGAACGTCCCCGAGAGGGTGGACCCCATGTGGACCGACAGCACCGCCTCCGCCCCCTCGGCCGCCTCCTGCGCGTACACCTCGAGGAACTCCCCGGGAGATGGGGCGGCCGTGGACACATCGGCCCCCCTGGCCAGCAGGCGGTAGAACTCGCCGCAGTCCAGGTCGACACCCTCCCGGAAGGCCCTCCCGTCCACGACCACGGTGAGGGGGACGACGCGCACCCCCCAGGAACGACACAGCTCGTCGGGAAGCTGGGCGTTGGAGTCGGTGACGAGGGTGATCATCCCGTCGGCGTCCCCTGCACGGCCGGATGGCCGCGACGCAGCGGTCCGGCTGACCAGCCGCGACGACCTCGGTGTCGTCCCTGCCAGAAGCGGGCCATGATGACGGCGCTGCTGGCCGCGGCGGCCAACGGCAACGCCGGGGTCGGTCTCGGACCCCAGAGGTTGGGCCATCCTCGCCGCCACCACAGGACCCCGCCGGCAACCCAGCTCGCCGACGCCAGCCCCGCCGCGGCGGCCGCCCGTTGACGCCGACGAGCTGTCGCATAGGCCACCACGAGGTCGATCGGAAAATAGGCAGGGAAGGTGGCGAGGCACTGGCCGGTGCTTGCCGCCACGCCTTTGCCTCCTCCGCGAAAGCGTGACCACACCGGGTAACAGTGACCCACTACAGCCGCGCTGGCGCCCAGGTGGGCGCCGTTCTGCCCGGCGAGGGCGCGACCGGTCACAGAAGCGAGAGCCCCCTTGGCAACGTCGGCGACGAGCACGGCTCCGCCCCAGGCCGGGCCCAACAGCTGGATGGCGTTGGCGGCCCCCGGGTTCGTGCTTCCCTCTCGGCGCAGATCGACGTCGACGCTGGCCATCCGGACCACCACGTCCGACGTGGGGAACGTACCGAGCAGGTACCCGACAGCACACGAAACGAGGATTCCGAGCTGACGACGGGACATCGTTTTCACCGCCTTCTCATCCTCGCCATCGTGCCGTTTGTCACGCCACCGTAGCGTTCGCGGCCGCCATCTCCCTGGCTTGTGCGAGCTCCTCGAGCACCCTCTGGGCGGTCGGCGGCGGCACCGCTCGAACGCCTTCAAGGCGAGCAGCTCCTCACGATGGGTGAGCGTCGCGCGGGGGATGCAGCTCACCGCCCGAGGTGAAAGAACTCCTCTAGCCGTCCGGGGGGGCCGTCAGTAGCTTCGTCACAAGGCTCGAGACGGGCCCAGCTATGACTGACTACTCCACCGATCCGACGGCACGGAAGCCTGTCCGGGTGGTCCTCGTCGACGACGACGAGATCATCATCGTCGGACTCCAGGCCATGCTGGCGCGGCACACCGACCAGGTGAACGTCGTCGGTGTGGCGCTCGCGACCGAGGATGTGCTCTCGAAAGCCTTGAGCCTCGACGCCGATGTCGTCCTGCTCGACACGGCGCTCCATCACACCAGTGGTGTCGAGCTGGCCGCGGATCTGGTGGCCGAGAAGCCGCCCTTTCGGGTCGTGATCTTCACAGACGACAGCGACGAGCGGCGCTTGTTCGAGGCTCTGCGGCTAGGTGTCTCGGGATACCTGCTCAAGTCGCTGACCGGTGCGCAGCTTGCTGACCATCTGGTGCTCGTCGCCAACGGGCAGGTGATCGTCGATCCCACCATGGCGACGCGCATCGCCAAGCGCGCCGCGCACCTCGGCGACAGCCAGGGGTGGCCCGGCAGCCACCTCGGTCTCAGCCAGCGGGAGAGCCAAGTGCTCGCACTTCTCGTCGAAGGGTTGAGCAACCGGCTCATCGCCGCCCAACTCGTCGTCGGCGAGGAGACCGTGAAAACCCACCTTCGGTCGATCTACCGCAAGCTCGGCGTCAACGACCGCGCCCATGCCATATCCACGGTCCTCCGACAGGGCATCTTCACATGAGCGGACCCTCGGCTGGGCATGAAGAAGTGAGTGACCCCCACCCGAGCATGTGCAAAGGAGACCATGGAAATCGATGAGGAGACTGCAAAGACGATCCGAGGGCTGGCCGCCGAGTCCCACCTCCTCGAAGCCAGCGTCAGGCGAGCCATCCTCGAGCAGCTGCTGACCCAGGGAACGCAGGTGGTCGGCGCCAAGGAGATCCTCGATCTGGCTGAGGCGTTCGCCTGGGTGACCAACCCCGGTCAGGCTCACGGCGGTCGGACGTAGCGCCGCGCACCAGAGCCCTACCTTCGAAGCGGCTCCCGTGTGGCCACGGCGAGACCGGGTCGGCGTCGCAACCGCCGGGACGACGATCGCCCTGCCCTCGGCCGATTCATCGGCGAGAAGAGGTAGTGACTATGCTTCCCCGTAGCCAATAGCTGGGAGTAGAGCGGCCGATCCCCGCGGCGCCGATTGCGGGCTCCATGCATGGCCTCGGTGGCGTGTGCCACGGTCGGCGTTGGGCGGCTCGATCGATCCGCTCCCGGACCCGCAGAGGAGGCTGGGAGGAAGGAGGCGCCGGTGCCTAGAACACAGAAGGCACCAGTCGGGGGATACCGAGCGCCGATCGAGGGAACACCGAGTGCGTCTCCGGGGTGCCGCCGCATCGCCGACCGAACGATCCGGCCAGCTCGACGCCACCCCGCCGGCACCGAGAGCACGACCACGACAGAGGCCCGATGACCGAGAACGCTGCCGAGCGACCCAGGTTCGCCGTCGTGGTGCGCGGCTACGACAGGACCCAGGTGGAGGCCTACCTGGCGGAGTACGAGCGCTGGGCAGGCCAGACCAAGGGCCAGCTCGAGGCCTCGGACGCCAGGGCGGCCACGGCGGGGCGTCGGATCCAGGGACTGGAGACGAAGGTGGCCGAGCTCGAGCAGCGGCTCGGTGACGCCCCGCCGCCGTCGGTGCGGTGGTTGGGCGATCGCGCCGACCAGATCATCCGGGAGGCGTGGGAGGCATCTCAGGAGCTCCGGGGCAAGGTCACCGCCGAGGTCGAAGCAGCCCAGCTGGACCATGACGAGGCGACACGCAGCCTGGAGGACGCCCGCCGGCGCGCTGACGACCTGCTCGAGGAGGCCGATGCCCAGCGGGCCGAGCGCCAGCGAGCGACCGACCAGCTCATGCTCGAGGGTCGGGCAGAGGCCGACCGCATCGGCGAGCAGGCCCGGCGGCGGGCCGAGGCGACTATCGAAGAGGCCAGGGATCGGGCCGACGAGATCGGCGAGGAAGCCCGTCACGAGCGCGAGGAGGCTCGTCTCGAGCGCGAGGAGGCCGCGCGCGACCTGGAGGATGCGCATCGCCGGTCCGAGCAGCTGCGCCGAGAGGCCGAGACCCAGAGGGCCGAGGCTGAGCGGGTCGCCACCGACATGCTCGAGACGGCCCGACGCGAGGCGACGGAGCTGGTCGACGGGGCGCAGGCCACGGCCGAGGAGCTGTCGGAGCGCGCAAGGGCGCAGACGGCACAGATGGCCGACGAGAGCCAGAACGATCGCGATCACGCGGCCAAGCTCCTCGACGAGGCCAGGGCGGAGCGGGCCGAGGCGGAAGAGGACGCCGCCGCGCTCCTCGAGGACTCCCGTCGGCGAGCCGCTGAGATGACCGAGGCGGCCGAAGCCGAGCGGTCGGAGGCGGAGGTGGCCGCGGCAGCGCTGCTCGAGCAGGCGCAACTCGACCGGGAGGAGGCCGCTCGGGACCTGCGAGACGCCCGTGAGCACGTCGGTCAGCTGCTCGAGGACGCCGAGGCGGAGCGGGCCGAGGCCGAGCGGGCCGCGTCCGTGGCCGTCCGCCAGGCCGAGCTCGACCGGGATCAGGCCGCTCGTGAGCTGCACGAGACTCGCGAGCATGTCGGCCAGCTACTCGAGGACGCCGACGCGGAACGGGCCAAGGCGGAGCAGTACGTCGCCGAGGTCATGGACGAGACCCAGGTGAGGGCCGAGGAGCTCGCTCACCAGGCTCAGCTCGACCGCGACCACGCCGACCGCACCGTCGACGAGGCGCGCCGCCAGCTCGACCACTTCACCGAGACCGCCGACGCCGCGGCCGAGGAGCGGATCCGTGCCGTGATGGACGGTTCCATGGTGCACATCGACGAGCTCCGTCGTGAGCTCGAGCAGCTCGAGGAGCTCCGGGAGGACACCGTGGGCGAGCTCTCACGCCTCCGCAGCTCCATCGAGAACCTGCGCGTGTAACCTCCTGACCGGCGCGACGAGCGGGCAGTTCTGGTCCGGAGGTACTGGGCAGCTGAGGCTGGGTAGCTGGGGCTCGGGGAGACTGGCCGGCGCTGGCACGCGGCCCGATGGCAGGGCCGACGGCCGGCTTCGGACATAGAACGGACTTTTGTCCGGGGCCGGGGACCAGCAGGTGTGACGAAGGTCTCTAGTGGACATGTACTGGGTAGTAGGATCTAGTCAGAGGGCGTCAAGAACAGCCATGAAGAAGGACCAAGTGCAGGAGGGGGCATGTCGCTAAGGACCGATCGGCGCTGCCATGACCAGCTGTCGGATCAGGAGCTCGTGGCCAAGTTCCGGGCCGGCGACGGAGAGGCCATCGAGACCCTTCTTCGCCGCTATCGCAGCTTCGCCCGCCGCAAGGCGAGGAGCTACTTTCTCGTCGGCTCGGACGCCGACGACGTCGAGCAGGAGGCACTCATCGGGCTGTACAAGGCCGCCAGGGACTTCCGGGCGGACCGGCAGGCCTCGTTTCGTGCCTTCGCCGAGCTGTGCATCACCCGACAGATCGTGACGGCCATCAAGACCGCCACCCGTCACAAGCAGCAGCCGCTCAACCAGTACGTCTCGATCTCGGCGCCTCGGCCCGATGACGAGGGCGAGCGCTCGGTCGACAAGCTCCTCGGCCCCGACGCCGCCAGCGACCCGGCCGACCAGGTCGTCAGCAGAGAGGGCATGGACGCGGCCCGCCGGTGCATGGCGGACCTGTTGACCGCGCTGGAGGTCGACGTCCTTCGCCTGTACGTGGAGGGCAACTCCTACCAGGACATCAGCGAACGGCTGGGCCGACACGTCAAGTCGATCGACAACTCGCTCCAGCGGATCAAGCGCAAGGTCAACCAGCGTCTTCGGGAGCAGGTCGGCCAGGACGCCCTCGTCGGCGGCTGATCACAGCGCCGCCCCCTGTCCCCGCTCAGCGGCCGCCGATCCGGCTGCAGCGGCGGGGCCCGGCGCCCAGCGCCAATCCCCCGAACACGGCCAGCAAGACGCCGGGCCCCAGGTAGTAACCGACCTGGGTGACTAATCCCGCCAGCGACCGTGTGGGCAGCGTCCGCCCGTTGGCGCCGACGTGGCGGACGACGGTGTAGGCGTCGGGTCCGATCACGAGCCAGGCGCCGGCGGCCACCGCCAACAGTCCGGCGACCACCACCAGGCCCCGCCAGAACAGCGCCCGGTCCCGACCGGGCACGAAGCCGAGGAAGATCAGCCCGGCAAGCACGCCGGCTGCACCCGGGGCCAGCTGCAGGTAGACGTGATCGGGCGTGAGCTTCCACGCCGCCGAGGCCCCCAGCGTGTAGCCGAAGCTCGGCCCGACGAAGGCCACGATGCCGGCCCAGGCTCCCACCAGGATCGCCCCGATGCCGGCGATGAGCATGCCGAGCGACCACGGTGGCCGAGCGGCGACGGCCGGCGCTGCGCTCAGCGTCGCCTCGCCCGGGTAGTACTCGTAGGACGGGTTCAACCGGGTGGCCATCGGATACGCCTCCCGCGGGTCCTGGAGGTAGGCGCCCCTGGGATACGGCTCCCTGGAATACGGCTCCCTGGGATAGGGCTCCCTCGGCTCGGCCCCCGCTGTTCCCTCCCCGAACCTGTCCATCTTCGACTCCAATCAAACCGACCGCGCCGGCGCGCGGCCACGACCCGGTCGCATCAGCGCGCCGGCCCTCGGCGGGAACCTGTGATCAGGGCATTGAACGGGCCGGTGTCGTGCAGCAGCTTGCGCGCCTGCTCGATGCCGGCGACGGGCAGACCGGCCTGGTCCAGCAAGCCGATCTGGACGAGCACCGACGCCTGGTCCCAGTAGATGTGCTCGTAGCGAACCTCGTCCCCTCGGAAAGCGCCGATGGCCACGATCGGTACCTCGACGTGCTTTCCCGTCGGCGGTACACCCGGAAGCAGGAAGTCGACCTCGGCGTCATGGGTGAAGGTGGTGACGATCTCGTCGACGACCTGGTCGTCGCCGACGGTGCGCGAGATCTCCGTGATCGCCCAGTCGGCGGGGATCCTGGGAACGAAGTGGTCGGCGTAGAACCGCCGGACTCCCTCGCGACCCTTGTCGCCGGTGAGGACCGGGACGTGGAGCAGGTAGGGATCGTCGACCATGGTGTCCATGGTGGCGTCCACATCGTGGGCGTCGAACTCGCTGGCAAGGTGGCGTTCCCACACCTCGACCATCGACGAGGCCGCCTGGTATCGAGCCGCGGCAGCGACGACCTGCTCGGCGCGGGCGAGGAGCTCGTGCTCGCCCAGTTCCCCCGCCGCGATCCCGCACTGCTCCAGGAGCGAGCGCGCCCGTCCGATGCGAGCCTCGCCGTCACTCGCCATGGCCATCCGGACCCCCCCTTCATCGTCTTCCCGATGCGATGTTGGCGGCTGGCGACCGTCCGGGCAAGGACCACCCGCCACGAGGTCCGGCGCCGGCCTGCTTGACAACCATCCCGAGGCGCCGGGCATCATGGCGGGACCCAGACGACGTGATGGCACGAATCAGCCGACCCATCTCATCCCCCGCCGCCCCGCTGCGAGCCGCCGATCAGGAGCCGCCCCAGGTCGAGGCCGGTGAGCTCACCCCGGCCGAGTTGCTTCGCCAGTACTGGTGGGTCTCCTTCATCGGGGGGTTCGTCGGTACCGCGGCCGGGATCATCGTGCTCACCAACCTGGATCGCACCATTGCCCTGGTCAGCCTGGCCCTGGGCGCCTACCTGATCTTCTGGGGTGCCATGCAGCTGGTCGGCGCGTTCGAATGGCGCCACGAGGACGGTGCGCCGTTGCGGGTCGTCCTCGGACTTCTGGGCATCGTCGCGGGCGTGCTCGTCGTGGCCAGGCCTCTCCGGGGTGTCACCGTCATCGGCCTCGTCTTCGGCATCTACCTGCTCGTCTCGGCCGTGGCCGCCTTCGTGACCGCGGTCACCGTCAGCGCCGACAGGTCACTCGCTGTGCTCCGGGGAATCGCCGACGTGGTGGCCGGGATCATCGTCCTGAGCTGGCCCGGGATCGGACTGCTGACGTTGGCTGCCGTGCTCGGCGCCTACCTCGTGGCGCGCGGCGTGCTCGACGTCACCGGGTCACTGGCCATGCAACACGGGAGCGCCCGCGTCGCCCACCGGAGCTGAGGCCGTCAGCGAGCGCCGGGGCCCGATTGCGTCGGTCCGGCGTCCTTGAGGACCAGACCCGGCGGGGGCACGACGGAGGGAGCGGGATTGGCGAGCTCTTCCAGCGCCGGGTTGACGAACGCGGCCAGCCTGTTGGACCCCGACGGCGTGAAGTGCACGCCATCGTCGCCGAAGTCGCTCGGCACCACCTGGCTGGCCAGATCGAACAGATCCACCGACGAGTGCTGGGCGGCGAAGCTCCCGTAGAGGCCGTTGAGCGTGGCCAGCCGGTGGGGGTCGTCGAAGGTGGGGTTGGGACTGGTGACCGTCGGCTTGTTGTGGAACTGCGGCGCGGTGGCGATGAGCACCTGCGCGCCACGCGAACTGAGGAGGCTCACCATCTGGGTCAGCTGGTCGTCGTAGTAGGACTGCCACTCGGGGGTCCCGATCCGCAGCCAGCGCCCATTCACGACGTGGTCGGCGGTATCGAGCGGGCCCCAGAGCATCATGACCACCTTTGGTCGCCACCGATCGAGCTCGGGCGGCCACATCGTCCGCCAGTCACAACGCGGCTGGGGGGTGGCGGGCTCGTCCAGTCCCGTGGAATCCCCCTCCGTGTACCCGAGGACGATCGAGCATCCGAGCTCGCCCCCGTCGTGGATGGCCAGGCCGGCGTTGACACCCGGCCCCTTGAGCCCCTCGGCCAACGTGATCGACGTGCTGTCGCCCACCACCATGACGCTCGAGAGCTCCGGTGCCGAAGGGGCGGTGGGCCCTGAGGCCGTGTCCGGCGAGGCCCGCACAATGTTGGCGGCCTCCGGGAGTCCGTTCGGTGCCGTGCCCGCGGCCCCGGCTGCCGGGGTGATCGAGGTCGTGGCGGCGGGCACGGTGGCGAACACCAGGATGACGGCGGTGGCCGCCACCCCGAGGGGGGCGACGCTGCGGCGCCACCAGCCCGAGAAGTCCGC
>JBPYEZ010000185.1:0-5850 GCA_051984395.1 Acidimicrobiales bacterium
GACGTCACGATCGCGGCGGCGCTGCTCCATGATGCGGTCGAGGACACGGGGCTGTCGCTGGAGTCGGTGTCGGAGGACTTCGGCCCCGTGGTGGCGGCCATCGTCGACGGCGTCACCAAGCTCGACCGGCTGCGGTTCGACTCGCGGGAGGCGCAGCAGGCCGCCACCATGCGCAAGATGCTGGTGGCGATGGCCAAGGACTGGCGGGTCCTGATCATCAAGCTGTCCGACCGGCTGCACAACATGCGGACCATCGCCAGCATGCCGGCGTGGAAGCAGCGGCGCACGGCCCAGGAGACGCTCGACATCTACGCGCCACTGGCACACCGCCTGGGCATCCAGGAGATCCGTTGGCAGCTCGAGGACCTGGCCTTCGCCACCCTCCACCCCAAGCGTTACGCCGAGATCGAGCAGATGGTCGCGACACGATCGCCGGAGCGCGACATCTACCTGGCCCAGGTGCTGGAGTCGGTGCGGGAGCGCCTCCATGAGGTGGCCATCAAGACCGAGGTCACGGGGCGGCCCAAGCACCTCTGGAGCATCTACGAGAAGATGGTCGTCAAGGGCAAGGAGTTCGACGACATCTACGACCTCGTGGGCATCCGGGTCCTCGTCGACTCCGAGAAGGACTGCTGGGCCGCCCTGGGCGCCATCCACGCCATCTGGAGCCCCGTGCCGGGCCGCTTCAAGGACTACATCAACACGCCGAAGTTCAACCTCTACCAGTCGCTGCACACCACGGTCGTGGGGGCCATGGGCAAGCCCCTCGAGGTCCAGATCCGGACCCGGGAGATGCACAACCGGGCGGAGTTCGGGATCGCCGCCCACTGGGGCTACAAGGAGCGCTCGACGCCCGCCGAGATCGCCTGGCTCCAGCGCATCGTCGATTGGCAGCGGGACACGCCCGACCCCACCGAGTTCCTGGAGACGCTCAAGCTCGACCTCGACCAGGACGAGGTGTACGTGTTCACGCCGAAGGGCAAGGTGCTCACCCTGCCGACGGCGGCCACACCCATCGACTTCGCCTACGCCATCCACACCGAGGTGGGCCACCGCTGCATCGGGGCGCGGGTCAACGGACGGCTGATCCCCCTCGACTCCGCCCTCCACTCGGGCAACACAGTGGAGATCTTCACCTCCAAGGTGCCCACGGCCGGACCGTCGCGTGACTGGCTCAAGCTCGTCGTGACGCCTCGCGCCCGCAACAAGATCCGCCAGTGGTTCAGCCGGGAGCGGCGCGAGGACGCCATCGACACGGGCAAGGACGATCTCGTCAAGGCGCTCCGGCGCGAGGGCCTGCCGGTGCAGAAGCTGGCCGCCTCGGCGTCCCTCAGCACACTGGCCGAGTCGATGAACTACGCCGACCTGGAGGCGCTGCACGCGGCCATCGGCGAAGGGCACGTGTCGGCGATCTCTGTTGCCCAGCGCCTGTCGCGCCAGCTCCGGGGCGGGGGCCACGACGAGCAGCTGCCGACCACGGCCCGGCCACCGCGGCGCCCGAGCCGGCGGCAGTCGACCGGTGTCTACGTCGAGGGGCTGGACGACGTGATGATCCGCCTCTCCCGATGTTGCACGCCGGTCCCGGGCGACGAGATCCTCGGCTTCATCACCCGGGGCCGGGGTGTCTCGGTCCACCGGGGCGACTGCGCCAACGCCATGTCGCTGTCGTCGCAGACCGGCGAGCGCCTCATCGAGGTGGAGTGGGATCGGGACGCCACCGGGGTCTTCGTGGCGTCCATCGAGGTCAAGGCGCTGGACCGGGCCCGGCTCCTCGCCGACGTGGCCAAGGTGCTGGCCGAGCACCACATCAACATCCTGGCCAGCTCCAGCCACACCGCGGCCGACCGGGTCAGCCGCATGCGGTTCGACTTCGAGCTCGCCGACCCGAGCCACCTGGACTCGGTGATCGGCACGATCAAGCGCCTCGACAGCGTCTACGACGCCTACCGCATACTCCCGGGCAAGGGTGCCTGAGGCCTCACTAACCTGACCGGTCGTGCCTCAGCAGCGTCAAGCCTTCCAGGCTCCCGCCGGGACCCGTGATGTCGTGGCCCCCGACTCCTCCCGATGGGAAGCCCTCGTGGCGGCGTTCGGGCGCCAGGTCGAGCTGGCGGGCTACGGGTTGGTCCTGAGCCCGATGTTCGAGGACGTCGGGGTCTTCGTGCGCGGGATGGGCGAGGGCACCGACGTGGTCGGCAAGGAGATGTACGAATTCAGGGACAAAGGCGACCGGCACCTCGCTCTCCGACCCGAGGGGACCGCCTCCATCGTGAGGGCGTTCGTCCAGCTGCGGCCGCCTGTGGTCTGGAAGGCGTGGTACGTCACGCCGGCGTTTCGCTATGAGCGTCCCCAGGCGGGGAGGTACCGCCAGCACCACCAGCTCGGGGTGGAGGCACTCGGCACGGAGGACCCCGATCTCGACGTCGAGGTCGTGGCGCTGGCGTCCCGGTTCTTCACCGGGCTCGGTCTGACCCGGGTCGAGCTCAAGCTCAACTCGATGGGTGACGCCACCTGCCGCCCGGCCTACCTCGACTCGCTGCGCGCCCACCTCCAGAAGCACCGGGACGAGCTCTGCGACGAGCACCGCGAGCGCTACGAGGCCAACCCGCTGCGGGTCCTGGACTGCAAGGACGACGACTGTGTGCAGGTCGTATCGAGCGCCCCCCGCCTGCTGGAGTCCCTGTGCGGACCGTGCGCCGGCCATTTCGGACGGGTCCGAGCCGGGTTGGACGCGCTCGGAGTCCCCTACACCATCGACCACCGCTTGGTGCGCGGCTTCGACTACTACACCCGCACCACCTTCGAGTTCGCGGCCTTGGCGCTCGAGGCGGCCCAGAACGGCATCGGCGGTGGCGGTCGCTACGACGGACTGGTCGAGGCGCTGGGCGGACCTCCGACGCCCGGCATCGGCTTCGGCATCGGTATCGAGCGCCTGCTTCAGGCCTGCGATGCCGAGGGGGCCTTTCCCACGCCGGCGGCCTCCCTCGACGCGTTCGTCGTCGACCTGACAGGTGGCACCGCCGCCCGCGACATCACCGACGAGCTGCGGACCGCCGGGTTGCGGATCGATCGGGCCTACGACCGACGCTCGGCCCGCGCCCAGCTCAAGGCGGCGGACCGCTCGGGGGCTGAAGTGGCACTCATCGTCGGTCCCGACGAGGCGGCGAGCGGCACGGTGACCGTGCACTGGTTGCGCTCGGAGCGTGACGAGGAGAAGGTGCCACGTCACGAGGTCGTCAAGGCTGTGCGGGACGCCCTCGACCTGGCCCGATCGTGAGCATCCCCTCGGATCCCCCCGGCCGGCCTCCTGAGCCGGCAGCTCCCTCGGGCGGGCCTCCGGTGCCGGCAGCCGTCGGGATGCGGTCCGACTACTGCGGGACGCTTCGGGCCTCCGACGCCGGCCGGGCGGTGCGACTGTGCGGCTGGGTGGCGAGCCGCCGCGAGCACGGCGAGCACCTCGCATTCATGGACCTGCGCGACCACACCGGCGTCGTGCAGTGCGTGGTCGACCACGCCCACGACGTGCGATCCGAGTACGTCGTGGCCGTGGCGGGCACGGTCCGCCTCCGGCCCGAGGGAACCGTCAACCCGGCGCTGGCCACCGGCGAGGTGGAGGTCGGCGACTGCGAGGTCGAGATCCTCGCCACCGCCGACCCGCCCCCGTTCCCGGTCACCGACCGCATCGATGCCGACGAGTCGCTCCGCCTCCGCCATCGCTACGTGGACCTACGGCGGGACCGGATGCAGGTGAACCTGCGACTGCGGGCCCGTGTGAACACCGCCATCCGGGCGGCGATGCAGCGCCAGGGCTTCACCGAGATCGAGACACCGTTGCTGTGGACCCCGACGCCAGAGGGGTCCCGTGAGTTCGCGGTGCCGTCGCGCCGCCAGCCAGGCTCCTTCTACGTGCTCCCCCAGAGCCCGCAGATCGCCAAGCAGCTCCTCATGGTCGGCGGGTTCGACCGCTACTACCAGCTGGCGCGCTGCATGCGGGACGAGGACCTGCGGGCCGATCGCCAGTTCGAGTTCACCCAGCTCGACCTCGAGGCCTCGTTCGTCGGTCAGGACGACGTCATCGGCTTCGTCTCCGAAGCCGTGCTCGACGCCCACGAGGCGGCGACTGCTCAGGCTCGGCCCGACATCGCCCTCATGACGTGGGCCGAGGCCATGGACCGGTTCGGGACGGACAAGCCCGACCTGCGCTTCGGCATGGAGCTGGTGGACCTGACCCCGGTGCTGGCGGGCACCGAGCTCAAGGCCCTCCGGGCCGGTTCGGTCAAGGCGCTCCGCGTCCCCGGCCAGGGCGGATTGGCCCGGTCCCGGCTGGACGCCCTGGTGGACCGGGCCAAGGGGCTCGGGGCCAAGGGGCTGGTCTGGGCCCGGGTGGTGCCCGGCGACGACGGTGGGCCAGGACCGGTGCTCGAGTCCCCGGTGGCGCGGTTCCTGAGCGCCAAGGAGCAGGCGGGCATCATTGCCGCCGCCGAGGCCGAGCCCGGCGACCTGGTGCTGGCCGTGGCCGACGACCACGGTCCGGCGTGCTCGGTGATGGGACAGCTGCGGCTCGACCTCGGTCGGCCACCCGTCGGCGAGGGCTCGCCTCGCTACGTGTGGATCGTCGACTTCCCCTTGTTCGACGGGATCGGCGAGGACGGTCGTCCCGAGGCCGCCCACCATCCCTTCACCATGCCGAACCCCGAGGACCTTCCGCTGCTGGAGTCGAACCCTCTGCAGGTTCGCTCGCTTGCCTATGACCTCGTGCTGGACGGGTGGGAGCTCGGGTCCGGCAGCATCCGCGTCCACCGGGGCGATGTGCAGCGGCGCATCTTCGCCGTCCTCGGCATCACGGACGAGCAGGCCGAGTCGCGGTTCGGGTTCATGCTCGACGCCTTCCGCTATGGAGCACCGCCGCACGGCGGCTTCGCTATGGGGATCGACCGCTTCGTCGCCGTGCTCGCCGGGCAGGAGAACATCCGCGAGGTCATCGCCTTCCCGAAAACCCAGTCGGGGCTCGACCCCATGACCGGGGCACCCAAGCCGCTCGATCCCGCGTCCCTGGCCGAGCTGGGCATCCGCATCGCGCCCGGCCGGCAATGACGCCGAGCGGACGGCCGGCGCGCGACGGCGGTCCGAGGACAGGGCCGGGTCTGTTCGACGCCGCACTCGAGGAACGACTGGCCCGCCAGGCACCCCTGGCTGCCCGGCTGCGGCCCCGCACCCTCGACGAGGTGGTGGGCCAGGACCACCTCCTGCGCCCTGGCGCTCCGCTCCGAGCCCTGATCGAGACGGACCGGCTGTCCTCGATCATCCTGTGGGGTCCGCCGGGAACGGGCAAGACCACGCTGGCTCGGCTGGTCGCCGAGAGCAGCGAGAAGGCGTTCGTGCCCCTGTCGGCAGTGACCGCCGGTGTGAAGGACGTGCGGGAGGTCGTCGACGACGCCCGCCGGCGGCTGGCCGAGCACGGGCGGGGGACGATCCTGTTCCTTGACGAGGTGCACCGGTTCAACAAGGCCCAGCAGGATGCCCTGCTGCCGTCCGTCGAGGATGGGACGCTCGTCCTGATCGGGGCGACCACCGAGAACCCGTTCTTCGAGGTGAACGCGCCGCTGATGAGTCGATCGAGCCTGTTCCGTCTGGATCCGCTCGGGCCCGCACACCTGGAGGAGCTGGTACGGCGGGGGCTCACCCGGGAGCGTGCCGAAGCAGACGACGACGCCGTCGATCACCTCGTCGACCAGGCCGACGGCGACGCCAGGGTCGTCCTCAACTCCGTGGAGGTGGCGCTGGCGCTGGCTGCCCGACCGGCCGGGCAGTCGTCGCCCGGCGACGATGGCGCGGTCCGGGTGACCCTGG
>JBPYEZ010000186.1:0-7443 GCA_051984395.1 Acidimicrobiales bacterium
AGCACCCGGACGCCAAGGTCATCCGCTCCCTGCCAGGACTCGGGATGATCCTCGGCGCCCGGGCGCTCGGCGAGTTCGGGGACGACCCGAACCGCTACTCGGACACCAAGTGTCGCAAGAACTATGCGGCCACGTCACCCATCACCAAGGCATCGGGCACCCGCAAGGTGGTGCTGGCCCGCTTCGCCCGCAACAGGCGCCTGGCGGACACCTGCTACCTGTGGGCCTTCGCTGCACTGAACGCGAGCCCGGGTGCACGAGCTTTCTACGACCAGCGCAGAGCTGCGGGCGACACCCACCACCGAGCCCTGCGTTCTTTGGCCAATCGACTTGTCGGCATCCTCCATGGGTGCTTGCGACACGGCACCCTCTACGACGAACACATCGCCTGGGACCACCGCACTCGGCTCGTCGCTTGACGATTGCAGGCGTGGGATGTCTAGAGCGCCTGGAGGTGGAGCGCCACCTCCTCCTCGACGCACTCCAGCGTGCGGCTGGTCGCCCGCTCCCGCCCGTGGCGCTCGACGAGGGAGACGACCGAGAGGTCGTGGTGGCTGTCGCTGCCGAGCTCCTCGAGGTCGTGGCCGACCACCTCGCCGACGACGGCGAGGACGGGAACGTTTGCCCGAGCGGCAAGCTCGGCGACCTCCCCGACCACCTTGCCCCTGAACGACTGCTCGTCGAGGAAACCCTCGCCCGTGACCACGAGCTCGGCCCGGTCGATCTCGTCGGCGAGCCCCACGGCCTCGGCCACCAGGTCGAAGCCGGGAACCAGGGTGGCTCCGAGGGCAGCCAGGCCGCCGGCCAGCCCGCCCGCCGCCCCGCTCCCAGCCAGCCCCCGGACGTCGACACCGTGCTCGTGCTCGTAGAGCTGGGCCAGGCGCTCGAGCCGTCGTCGCAGCAACGCCACCTGGGCCGGGCTGGCCCCCTTTTGGGGGGCGAAATGCTCGGCGGCATCGACGAACGTGGTCGTCACGTCGCACGCCACCACGAGCTCGACCTGGGCCAGGCGGGCGTGCTGCTCCAGGGCGCGCACTGCGCCGAGCCCGCCGTCGGTCGTGGCCGAGCCCCCCACTCCGACGATGACCCGACGGGCCCCCGCCGCCACCGCGGCGGCGATGAGCTGACCGGTGCCTGTCGTCGATGCACCCACCGGATCGTTCCGGCGCGGCCCACCGGCGAGCTCCAGGCCCGAGGCGCGGGCCATCTCGACCACCGCCGTCCTGTCGTCGAGCCGCCACTCCGCCATCACCGGCTCGCCCAGAGGACCCTGGACCGAGGTCCGCCGGATCCTCCCGCCCAGGACGTCGAGGATCCCCTCGCCTCCGTCGGCCATCGGCACCCCGGTGCAGCTCCAGCCCAGCGATGCACCAGCCCGGGCAACCGCCGCCGCCACCTCGCTGGCCGCGGCCGTTCCCCTGAACTTGTCCGGCGCGGCGACGAGGTGACGCATCCTGGCCATCGTGCCCGACGGGTCGACCGGTCGGCGACCGCCGGTCGACCGGGCCCCTGCGGGCGGCGAGGCCGGGGCGCCCGTGCCGGGCGGTAGGGTCCGGGGCATGGGCGGACCGGAGGTCGTCATCGTCTCCAACCGTGGTCCGCTTTCCTTCTCGCTGGACGACGACCAGCAGCTCGTGGCCCGACGCGGCGCCGGCGGCCTGGTGTCCAGCCTCAGCCCGCTGGTCGCGGGCACCGACGCCATCTGGATCGCCGCCGCCATGGGCGAGCACGACCGGGCGGCGGCGGAGCGCGGCCTGATGGAGATGGAGGGCTTTCGTCTCCAATCGCTGGCACTGGACCCCGATCGGTATCGCATGGCCTACGACGTGGTCTCGAACGCCACCCTGTGGTTCCTCCACCACGGCCTCTTCGATCTGGCTCGCCGACCGCGGCTCGATCGGCGCTGGCGGGAGGCGTGGGCCGCGTACCGGCAGGTGAACCAGTCCTTTGCCGACGCCGTGGTCGAGACCGCTCCCGAAGGGGCCACCGTATTGATCCAGGACTACCACCTGGCGCTGGTGGGGGCGGGCCTGGCCCGGCATCGCCCCGACCTGCGGGCGGTCCACTTCACCCACACCCCGTTCTGCGATCCAAGCAGCGTGCGGATCCTGCCGTCGGACGTGGCCGAGGAGCTGCTCGCGGGGATGGGATCCCACGTGTCCTGTGGGTTCCACTCACCCCGCTGGGCGAAGGCTTTCGAGGAGTGCAGCCGGGAGGTGCTGGGTCAAGTACCGCCGACGTTCGTAGCGCCCCTGGGGCCGGACGCCGACGACCTGGAGAGGGTCGTCAGCTCGGAGGAAGCCAGCAGATGGGATGACTGGCTGACGTCTCTGCTGGCCGATCGTCAGCTGATCCTGCGCGTCGACCGGGTCGAGCTGTCGAAGAACCTCCTCCGCGGCTTCCTCGCCTTCGACGAGCTGCTCGAGGTCCATCCTGAGCTGCGTGAGCGGGTGGTCTTCGTCGCACTGGTCTACGCGTCTCGCCAGGGCTTGCCCGAGTACCTCGCCTACCGGACCGAGGTCGAGCACCTGGCCGCCCGGCTCAACCACAAGTGGGCCACGCCAGGTTGGACCCCCGTGGCGCTCGACATCTCCGACAACTACCCACGCTCGGTGGCGGCTCTGCGCCGCTACGACGTGCTCCTGGTGAACCCGCTGCGCGACGGGCTCAACCTCGTGGCCAAGGAAGGCCCGATCATCAACAGCAATCAGGGGCTGCTGGCGCTCTCGCGCGAAGCCGGGGCGTGGGCGGAGCTGGGCGAGGCGGCGCTGGAGGTGAACCCCTTCGATGTCGCCGGCACGGCCGAGACACTGGCCATGGCCCTGACCATGGGACGGACCGAGCGGTCCGAGCGATCGGCGGCCATCCGACGGGTCGCCGCCCGACGGACCCCGCGGGACTGGCTCGACGACCAGGTGGCAGCCGCAGGAGCCTGACCGGCGTGCGGTGCGCTTCCTATCCGCCCGCCAACCACTCCAACACGGCGACGACACCCTCGGGGCCGTCGACGACCAGGTCGGCGCCGGCCAGCAGCTCGGGCGGGACCTCGGCGCTGGCCACAGCCACCTTGCACGTGTCCATTCCCTGGGCCCCGAGGCGGTCGAGGGCGGCGAAGGCGGCCAGGTCGCCCCGATCGTCGCCGACGAAGCAGGCCGCACCCAGGTCGCGACACAGCTCGGCCACGACCGTGCCCTTGTCCGCCGCCAGAGGGGGCCGGAGCTCGACGCTCATCTTGCCGGGGTGGAGCTCGAGGTTCTCCTGGCGAGCCGCCTTCTCGGCGAACGCCCGCGCCCACTCGGCCTGCTCGGTCGCCGTGCGCCAGTGGAAGGCAACCGTGAGACCCTTGTGCTCCACGAGCATCCCAGGTGGAGCGGCGGCGCGCGCAGCCCGCTCGACCCGGTCGACGACATCTCGCCAGGGCTCCGCCTCCGGGCGGGTGTGCACCACGCCCCCGCTCCCGGCCCACTCCAGCCCATAGAGCCCCCAGGCAACGACGCCCGGCCCACGCCCGGCGGCGCTTCGACCGAGACCCAGCCGCTCGACGAGGAAGGCGGCAGGGCGTCCCGAGACCACGGCCACCCGGCGGTACCGGCGAGCCAGCCGCGGCAGTGAGTCGAGGACCGCCGGAAGAGGTCGGGCGTCGGCCGGGTCGTCGACGATCGGAGCCAGTGTGCCGTCGAAATCGACCAGCACGCCGCCTTGCTCGGGGCGACTACGCAGCTCCCTGAGCGGCGTCGCCGCGAAGTCGGGCGTCGGCACTACCGGTGACCGGGTCGCGCGGGTCCGCGCTCAGCGGACCGTCGGGCCCGTGTGGGCGGTGGTCGGAGGGTGCGTCGTCGTGGACGTGGTCGGGGCGGTGGGAGCCGGTGCCGCCTGTCCTGCCAGGTCGGGACCGACGACGACCACCACGTTCGCCGCCTGGCTGTTGGCGACCGGCGACGGGGTGGGAACGGGCATGACCGTGCTCGAAGGCAGGCCGAGGGCGGTGGCGACCGCACCCCCTTCGCTGGCAAAGCCAGGAAGGAACAGAACGGCCGACGATGCCGCCGGGCTGGCGGTGTTGGTCGGCGCCAGCACGTCGTAACCCGCCTTGCGCAGGGTGTCGGAGACCTTGCCGCCGGCCCCGCTCGTCTTGGTCCCGTTGGCAACCAGGGTCCTGACCTGGGCCGGTGGGCGTGGGGGCGCGGTCGTCGTGGGAGCCGGAGACGTCGTGGTGGTGCTCGGGGCGCTCGGCGTGGCGGCCACCGGGGCGGCCGACCCGGCAGGGGCTCGGCCCACCGAATGGAACAGGACGACGCCGAGGACGACGCCAACGACCACCAGGGCCACGCCCCGGACTACATGGAACGGCGGGGCATCGTGGTGCGACTCTCCTCCACCCCGGTCCCCGCCAGTGCTCATGGCGAAGGCGGCTCACCCGCCGACGAACCCTCGTAGCGGGCCCGCCGGCGCCGGTCACGTCGTCGTCGGAGGCGGAGGACGACGAGTGGGTCGTAGGCGGCGGCCTCGCTGGACTCGAGAAGCTGGCTCAGCAGCTGGTAGTAGTGACCCGCGGACATCCTGAACCGTCGCTCGATCGCCGTCCGCTTGGATCCTGGCTCGGTCCACCAGCTGCGCTCGAAGTCGAGGATCGCCCGGTCCCGATCGGAGAGCGCCATCCAAAGCAGCCTGCCAATCCTCCAGGCGAGAATCAAGCACCTCGTCCCGGGGCGAGGAGCAGGCCGCCAGTACGCTGGCCCGGAGGCCGGTGTGGCGCAGTTGGCAGCGCAGGCGACTTGTAATCGCCAGGTCGTGGGTTCGAGTCCCACCGCCGGCTCGAATTCGCAGACCCCGCCGGCTCGAAGAGATACCAGGTAGGAAATACCAGGTAGATGGCCATGCGGCTGGCCTCAGAGCCCTTGGGGTGGCGCGGTGCTCCCGCTCGTCCACGGGCTGGTGAAGGCAGCCGCCTTGCTCACGACGTCCGCACGATCCTCCGGCAGCAGCCACCCCTTCTGCACTTCGTCGGCACTCCACGCGCTGACCATGTTCAGGTAGATGGCGTGCGTCGGGTAGAGGGAGCGAATCTTGGCGGCCGACCACTGGCTGTAGGTGCCGAAGAGGGGGCAGCCCATGGCGGCGTTGTAGGAGACCGGGACCTGCACGAAGACGTGGCGCAGGCCACCCTCCGCGAGCCCATTGCCATCGCGCACGATGTTTCCGCTCTTGTCCGTCTTGATTCGCGGCGCGGGAGGCGGTAGCTGCCCGGTCGCCAGGTAGCGCGTCACCCAGTGGCTGAGCGCACGCGTGCTGTAGTCGACGGCGCCGTGGTTCACCGAACAGGCGACGTTGACTGCGTTGGGCGCACCGGGGAAGAAGAGGTCCCGCTGCTGTTCGGGCCAGATGTAGTCGTTCCACCAGACCGCGGGCGCGTGCGCCGTGCCCGCCTCCTCCCACACGACGTAATGGGGGTTGTCCGGCTGCGAGGCAAGGTTGTTCTCCTCGTTGAGCTGGAAGATCGGGGTGGAGAAGTCCCTGAACGGACCGCCGCCCCGCGTGATCACGTAGGCGTCGACCTGACCCCGGTTGTAGTGGTCGTTCACGAAGGTCGTCAGATAGATCGCCGACTGCGAGGCACCGGTCACGACGACGTGGCCCACACGCCGGCCGCCCGTCGGGTCGACCCGCGCGGGCGATGTGCTGGAAGTCCGATTGTCCTGCGGGTCACGGAGTGCGCGTAGCGCCTGAGAGAAGATGTCGTAGGAGAACTGGTCGCCAGGATGGAGGAGGGGGGCGTAGCGCACCGGGTCCCAGCCCTTGAGCGTCGTCGGACCGCAGCAGACGCCGGCGAGCTGGGCGGAGACGCCTACGAAACCTATGCCGTTGCGCATCAGGTACTGGGCCTCGACAGGCCAGGCGGTCTCGTAGTCCGACTGCCCGGTCACGTTCAGCCACTCGACGACGACCGTGCCGCTGAAGCGTCGTGGGTCTGTGGGAAGACGAACGAGCATGCGGCTCTCGTACGGCGCGCTCAGGCCGGACCCGAGATCATGCGCTGTCCCACTGAAGAAGTACTCGTTCTCGCTGTAGTTGAAGCCGGGACCGCGTAGGGGGAACAGGGTGTGGTTCCATGGCCGACCGCGGAGTCCTCCCGAGATCGGGCCCTGGACGACCGGATTGGGCACGCCAGGCTCCGCCGGGGCGGCGACTGCAGGCAACAGCGAGAGCAGCATCGAGGCCGCGAACAGTGCCGCGCCAAGGCGCCCCCCTGCCCGCAAGGTCCGACTGACAACCCCGGCACTCCGGAACCCCAGCATCCCCAGCCTCCTCTGACTGGCGCACTCCGGCACCACCGAGAGCCGCGCACGCCGGCAGACCCCTGTGGTAGCAGGGCGCCTGGGCTCAGGGCAACCCCGGCATCTCCGAGCGGGGGATATCCGCGGCCGCCTAGTCGGATCGACTAACTATCCGCCCGTAGTGCAGCCTCGACAATAGCGGTGTCCTCGCTGGCGCGGTGGTAGTTGATTTTGCCGTCGCTGAAGACGAAGTAGTGCTGCAAGTTCATGTCTACCGACTTTCCGGTACTGCGAACCCTGCCCCGGAACCGCACAACCGTCAGGACCGAGTCCTGGTTCCCGGCAAAGGTGAGCGGGGTGAACTCGTCCACGTCGACGGTGGCTCCGAAGGCCTCGAAGAAGTCGGCGACCTCATTCTTGCCATGACGAACCTTGTACCAGGGCGCTGTCGTGGAACTGGTGTCGGTCGCCCAATTCACGTCGTCGGTAAGCGCCTCGAGAATGGCTCCGACATCGTCTCGACCAAAGGCCTCGTAGATCGAGTTGATGGTCCTAATGTTGTTATCCGCCGTCACAGCACATCCCCTCAAGGTCGCCTGATCGGATTGTCCGCAACACTCCGCTTCGGGGGCCGAGGATCGCAGAGACTGTCCCTCGGATTCACCACCAAGACGTGGGGTAGTGGCGGCTCTGATCTGGACTCAGGTTCAGTAGCGCCAGACCCACGACAATGATGACGACAGTTGTTACGAACACGGGTGTGAGCACATAGAGGTAGCTGAGGTGGTGGACTTGGGCCGGTCCCAGCACAGCGATGAGGGCCGTCGCGCCCGCCGGGGGATGGATACAGCCCGCCGCCATCATGATGACGGTTGCGCTCCCGACAGCCATTCCTGCGGCAATACCGACATTGCCCCCGAAGAGCTTGTAGGCCGTCACTCCCATGAAGGCGGCAATGAGTTGGCCAAGGACCATGCTGCGTGGTTGCGCGAACTCAGCCTGTGGAGCTCCATAGAGCAAGGTGGCGGACGCTCCGAACGACCCGATGAGGAACAGCCTGGTCGAGGCGGGGGCGTAGCCATAAAGGCTCGGAATATCGATCACGAACAGGCCTATGAAACATGCAGCAAAGCAGATCACGAAGGCCCAAAACCGGGGCCGGACAAAC
>JBPYEZ010000187.1:0-4939 GCA_051984395.1 Acidimicrobiales bacterium
CCGAGCCCTACCGGTTCCTGCAGCCCGGCCCCGGACAAGCGACGACGGCGCCTCCCACCTCTGGCTCCGAGAACGTGAAGCCGTCGAACCAGGGTCTGCCCTTCATCGCCAACACCAACGAATCGCCACCGCAGGCGGAGCTGCAGGCCGATCCCAACGCCCTCGCCATCCCCCCGTCGGCGCAGAGCCTGACCATCACCATCACCCCGGTTCCGCCGGCGGCGCCGCTTCCCAACGGCGCGCTCGACGGCAACTCCTACCGGATGGCGATCACGGCTCCGGGCGGAGCGCCGGTCGGTGTGCGACCGGGTGGGCACGTCACCGTCTTCCTGCGCGGCACCGGCGCCAGCGGCAGGACGATGGTCGACCGCTTCAGCGCCGGCCGCTGGACACCACTGCCGACCCAGATCCCAGGCGCCGGCTTCCACTCCGCCGACTCCGACCAGCTCGGCGACTTCGCCCTGGTCCTGCTGCCGGGCTCGAGCGGGCTCAGCGGTGGGGTGCGAGCGGCGATCGCGGTTGCCATCGTCCTCGTCGTGATCGCCGGGCTGCTCTTGGTGGTCAGGCGGCTGCGGCGGTAGTTACCGCCGCGCTGCCTTCCGGGCCCAGGCGGCCTCCCACATCTCCAGGCGCCGGGCCTCGGCGGCGCTGGGCTGGCCGCCCTCCCGAGCCCCCCGTCGTTCCTCCTGACGCATCCACTGGGCGAGGATCACCAGCGCGGCACCGAGAGTGATCAGCATGCTGGCGCCCCAGAACACGGCGCCACCAGCGTGGGTATCGGCGAGCGTGTGCTCGGGGGCGATCGGACGAGAAAGGTTCATCACCGCCAGCCCCAGGAACACCTCGAAGGGCATGCCCACGAAGACGGCGATGATCCGCGCCGGAAAGGCGGGTCGGTGGGGCAGCTGGTCGACGGCCAGAATGGGCCACCAGAAGAGACACCCCAGCCCGAACAACACCACATGACTGGCGTTGTGCACCAGGGGGTGCCGAAGGGAGAACGGGTAGAACGCCGTGAGGAGATCCACGTACATCGAGACGTAGTAGAGGACAGCGGCGACCAGCGGCAGCGTGAGGACACGAAGGACCGGGTGCCGGAGGACGGTGACGATGCGCGCCTGCAGTGGACGCTTCGCCGCCTGCATCGCCAGCGTGGCGGGTGCGCCCAGGGCCAACAGGGGCGGAGCGACCATCATCAGCAGCAGATGCTGGCTGACGTGGACCGTGAAGACCTGATCGTCGTAGGAGGCCAACCCCGAGACGATCGCAATCGTCAGTGTGAGGACACCACCGATGAAGGCGACGGTCCGCCATCGCGACCAGCGGCGGCCGCGCCGACGCAGGCGAGCGACCGCGCCGAGGTACCAGAGTGCCGCCGTCAGCTGCAGCGCCAGGGCGAGACCGCCGAACCAGTCCGTCACCTGCCAGGAGGTCAGGAGCTGATGGAAGCGAACAGGCGGCGAAACCTGGTCGGCGTCAGCCAGGAGCATCGACCTCAGCCGACGGCGCGGTGGTCATCGTGCGCCGCTGTCGGAGGGTGTTGATCGTCGAGGCGCTGAGCAGCGACGAGCTGAGCGGGTCGGGCGCGGCGAGCGAAGTGCGACCGCATCCACGAGAGGATCTGTGAGCTCGGGTCCTCCACGGTTGGTGCGCTGACCGCCGCGAGATGGCGCACGAGGAGCCAACCGGCCAGGGCGAGCAGGTGGGGCGCCTCGTCGAGGACGTCCGTCGCCCCCCTGGCGAGGTCGATCATCGCCGTGAGGGTGAGGAGGAACGCGGCCGCTCCGATCAAGGTCCGCATCCCGAGGGCACGTCCGGGGCGCCAGGCGGCGATCACGAACCCAACTGCGAGAGCCGCATCGAAGGACCCCATCTCACGGGCGATGTGTCCCGGAGCGGCGTGGTCCTGCCCGAGCACCAGGATCGGTACGGTGATGGCGAGCTGAACGGCGGCGATGGCGAGCAGGCCGAGGCGCGCCAGCGTGGCCGTGCTCGGCCGCCTAGGGAGGCGACCGGCGGATCGCACCGCGGCGAGCACCTCGTCAGGACGTCGGGGCCCGGGTCTCATCAGCTCGACGCGCGCGTGACGGGTCACCTCGTGCGCCGCTTCCCGCCAGGAATTGCAGGGGGGGCACGCCTCCACGTGACGGTCGACCTCGGCGGCGCTGACGCCGGGCACCTCGCCGTCGAGCAGGGCCGAGATCGCCTCCCTGGCCGCATCGCACTCCACGTTCTCGTTAGTCGCCCGGTCACCCCGCTTGGTTCCCGGCAGGTGTCGGGGTTTAGCGTGTCGGTCGTGGACGAGCTGAGCCGCCTGGCCCACGCAGCCCGGCTGGGTGAGGCCGGTGCGCTGGAGGCGTTCATCGGTGCGACCTACGACCAGGTCCGTCGACTGTGTGCCGCCCTCGTCGATGAACGGAGCGCCGACGATCTCACGCAGGAGACGTTCGTCCGGTCGGTGCGGTCGCTCGGGCGGTTTCGGGGTGACTCGTCTGCGCGCACGTGGCTCCTCTCGATCGCCAGACACACGTGCCTCGACGAGCTGCGGCGGCGAACGAGGCAGCGGGGACGGGATGCCAGGCTTCGCCGTGGACGGGTCGAGGCAGCTCTCGTCGGCCCCGACGCCTCTGAGGACGTGGGCGTGCGCGACCTGCTCGCCCGCCTCGAGCCAGACCGGCGAACCGCTTTCGTCCTTACTCAGCTCCATCAGCTGTCCTACGCCGAGGCCGCCGCTGTGTGCGGATGCCCGACGGGTACGATCCGCTCGCGCGTGGCCCGGGCGCGTGGCGACCTGATCGCCATGTCGCAGGAACGCGGGGGTCGCCACCCCAACGCGACCGAGCGCCCCGGGAACTGAACGGGCCGCCCGCTCGACTACCAAGGCATTCTGCGAACACCGACGCTGCTGCTCCGTAACGTATCCTCGACCCGCTGATCATGCTCTCCCCTCCCCTGATCCTCGCCCATGCCTTCGGGGCCCGGTACGACCTGCCGGTTCCCCTGTACCTGTTCGTCCTGGGCGGGGCCGCCGTGGTCTTCGCGTCGTTCCTGCTCGTCGTCCAGCGCGAGGTGGCTCCGGCCGACGGGCCGACGACCGGAGACGGCGGGTACATCGTTCCGCACCGGCCGCTGCTCCGCGGGCTCGGCCTGCTGCTCCTCGCCTTCCTCATCTACTCCGGCATCTACGGCTCACAGGAGATCGCCGAGAACATCCTCCCCACGACGTTCTGGCTGATCATCTGGATCGCCGTGCCCATCTCCTGCGGGGTGCTCGGCGACTGGACCCCCTGGATCAACCCGTTCGCAACGATCGCCCGCTTGGTGGACCGCCCCGAGCTCCGCCAGCGCCTGATCGGTGGACCTGCGCTCTCATGGCCTCGGTGGCTGGGGTTCTGGCCGGCCACGCTGATCTTCTTCCTCGTCGCCAGCGGGGAGCTCATCTACAACGGGTGGGCCACCAGGCCGATCGTCACCGCGGTCTCACTGGTCGTCTACGCCTTGATCAGCGCCGTGTGCGGCCTGCTCTTCGGGTCCGAGGCGTGGCTGGAGCGGGGCGAGATGTTCTCGGTGCTCTGGGCCACCTGGGGGCGCTTGGGCTACTGGCGCTTCGGAAGGCCGGGACGACGAGGCTTCCTCGGTGGCGTGGACCAGCCGTTCGAGCCGTCGGTCAGCAGGATCACGTTCGTCTTCCTGATGCTCATGTCGGTGACCTTCGACGGGCTACTCGCCATCCCGGCGTGGAAGCGCTTCCAGGGCCAGCTACCCCACGGCTTCACGGTCGGCTCGGCCGGCTACATCTTCGTGGCCATGGTCGCGTTCGCCGTGCTGGTCGGCCTGGCGTGGACGGTCTTCGGCCTCTTCGCACGCGGGGTACGGGACGTGGGCCGCCTCGACCTGTCCGTGCGGGACACGATCGGCCAGCTGCTGCCCTCACTGCTGCCGATCTCGTTCGGCTACCTGGTGGCGCACAACTTCCAGTACCTGCTCGTGAACGGCCAGCTCCTCATCCCGCTGGCGGGTAATCCGACGGGCCACAACCAGTGGCTTCCAGCGCCGTTCAACGACTCGTACGTCGTCCACAAGCAGCCCGTGCCCTCGGGGGTGATCTGGTACCTCCAGGTGGCGCTCATCATCGCCGTGCACATCGCCGCCGTGTTCATCGCCCACCGCCATCTCGCGGGCGTGGCCCGCACCCGGGTCCAGGCCGAGCGGTCGGAGTGGCCCTGGATCTTCGCCATGGTCGCCTACACCATGACGAGCCTGTTCCTGCTGGCCCAGCCCATCGTCAAGGAGAGCGGCAGCAAGAGCGCGGCGCCGGCGGTGGTACAGAGCTCGGCGCCGGCGAGCGCGGTCACGGCGCCGAGCGGCATCCCACCACCGCAGCGTTCCTGACTCAGTCGTAGGTCGCCTCGACGCCCCAGCAGCCGGTCTCCAGTGCCAACAGGTGGGCGCTGCCGTCGGCCAGCACCACCTGGAGCCGGGCCCGGCGACGATGGGCGGCCGGGTCCCACCATCGCTCGTCCGCCGGCCAGGGTCCCGCCCAGGCCGCCACCTCGGTCCATGGTCCACCGGCCACCGACAACCGCGCCGGGTCAGCGCTCACCGCGCCCCGCCCCGTCACCTCGACGGCGCGGCCGTCGCCGTCCACCACCTCGGCGACCAGCGACCGGCGGTGCACGACGGCGGGAGCCGGAGGCGGGACTCTTCCGGGCCACGGTGGCTCTATGCGCCCGGGGGGGATCGGCTCGCCCCATGGCACCAGCCGGACCTGCTCGGTGGGACTGCGGCCGCCGACGAGCACCGCGGTGACCACGGCCTCCGGCCCCAACAGACCCTGCACGCGAGCCAGGGCTCGGGCCGTTCGCCCGTCGATCCCGGCCTCGCCGCCCCAGAACCCGAGCTGCCGTCCGTGATCGGGGACCACCTCGTCGGGCAACAG
>JBPYEZ010000188.1:0-8017 GCA_051984395.1 Acidimicrobiales bacterium
GCCGTCCCCTTCGACTCGGCACCGTCCGGTGCCCTGATCGAGCACCTCGTGAACGTCCACGACGTGGAGGACGCCGAGGCCGGCGGCTACCGCTACACCAACCACAGCGGGTTCGAGGGACGAGTGCGCGTCGCCGACGCCCGCGCCGCCGGCGCCGGGCTGTGTCTCGGCCAGCCGCTCGGCGGGGACTCGGCCTATACCGTCTTCCACGCCGCTGGTCTCGAGTCCCTGTTCGGCAGGCTCGGCGCCCGGGGGTACCGGGCCGCTCAGCTGGAAGCCGGCGTGTCGTCGGGGCGGCTGTCGCTCAACGCCTTCGCCCTCGGCGGCGGGGGCACCGGCCTCACCTTCTACGACGGTCTGGTGTCGCGCTACTTCCGCACCGACTCCTCGCCCCTCCTGGCAACTGCCATCGGCGTGCCGGACACCCCGCCCGCACCGAGCGGGACGCCGGGACAGCCGGCCGAGCTGCGGGGATACGGCAACGTCATGACCCGACTGGCCGCCCGGCTCGGCAGGTAGGACGCCCGGGCGACTGATCCGTCAAGGCTCGTTGGTCAGCGTCTGCTGCTCCTGGGTGCCGTTGCGGTCGACGACGAGGTTGAGGCTCTCCCCGTTGGCCTGGAACGCGCCGTAGTCGAGGGTGGCATGGTCGCCGGGCGCCAAGGCGACGCCGTTGTGCTTGAAGGTCTGCTCGCCCTGTGCGTCCTGGCGATTGACGGTGAGGCTGTAGGCGGACCCGTGGCTGGCGCCCTCGGTGTCGAACGTGAGCTTGCCGCCGGCGGTGTCGACGGCCGCGTTGACCTGGCCGCCGTTGCCAAGATCGGCGCCCTTGACGGAGAACGAGTAGTCGGCGTTGTCGCCGTCGACGCCGAGCTGGATGTTCGGGATCTCGTTCCCGCCGCTCTTGTAGGAGATGCTCTCGCCGTTGGTCGCCAGCACCAGGCTGTCCCGCTGGCCCGGGGAGAGCTTGATGTCGTCGACCGCCACGTTGGTGCCGGGACCCACCACCGTGACGTTCTCGGTGTCGGGATGCTTCAGCGTGGAGCCATCGACGGTGAGGGTGACCTTCTGTCCGGTCGGGACCACGTAGCTCGGCTCCTCCTCGGCCAGCCAGTCCTGGTCAGCCAGGGTCGCGTCGACGACCACACCCGGGATCTCGCTGAGGAACTGACCGTTCACGTAACCCGTTCGCCGCCCCTGGTCGTCGGTCAGGAGCAGGTGGCCGCGGTCGCCGGGGCTGTTGCTCTCGAGGTAGATCTCGTTGTACTGGGCTCCGCCCGTCCCGCCCAGGGTGCCGACCGTCGGCCCCGATGGGGCGGCCGCCCCGTTCTGGTTGCAGAACGGGCACGGCTGCTGGGCCGAGATGTCAGCGGGGTCCAGCTCGAGTGTGCCCCGCTGGCCGTTCGGGGCGACCGTGTTGGCGTCGCCCTCGTACTGGCCGGCGGGCTCGTTCGGGTTCGGCGAGCCGTTGTAGGACCAGGAGTTGGCGTTGCGGTCGACCATGATGGCCTGAGTGGTCTTTGGATAGTTGTTGTCATAGATCAGGATGGCGAACTGACCGTTGCCCCTGTCCTCCACGGCGTATGGCGTCACCGCGTGCCCAGCGTAGGGAGCCGTTCTCCTGAAGATTCCGAGGGAGTACACGACCTTCTGGTTCGGGTCCCGTTCCGAGTTGAGCGCGGCCATGGTCTTGTCCAGGATCTCGTTGGGCGTCCCATGGACCTCGGCTGCCCGCACGAGCGGAAAGCCCTGGGCGGCCATGGAGAAGGCGAGCTCCCGCTGCAGCTCCTGGTTGTTGGCGTCGAGAGCAGGCGTGGTGTTGGCCCCGTACCGGGACGGCGGCGGGTTGGACTTGAACAGGTTCACGCTGGAGACGGCCAACCCGTAGCAGTGGCCGCCCGCCATGCCGCTGTTGGTCGCATCCATCCACTGCTGGGCGGGCGGCGTCAGGTTGCAGGTGCCGCCGGACATGTTGGCGCAGACGGCGTCGCCGAAGGCCCGCCGCATGTCGGCCGGGGTGAGGTTGGTGATGCTGTTCGGAGGGCCGCTGTTGCCGTAGTTGGCGAACGAGAAGCCGTTGGCGTCGGGACGGAAGCCAGAGTCGGCGACGAGCGGACCCGTCGGGTTGTAGGAGGGCTTCGACCCCGCGCTGCTCTCCTCGGGGCCGCCTTTGACCGATGAGGACGCCTGGTCGGAGCCCGACCCGGAAGACCCGGAGCCCGACGAGCCACCTCCTCCACCGCACGAGGCGCCGACGACCGCCAGCACCAGGGCACCCGCGGCAAGCAGCCGCTGACCACGTGAAACGCGCGCCAACAGGCCATCCCGCCGTGCCACCGATGTCCTCCCCCCCGGAACGGGCGAGCCCGATGTCCGCGCCCGTACCGCTAGGTCAGCGTGGATGGACCGAGCGAACTTGTCAACCGTCCGCCGCCCACCGAGCGCCCAGGGCCGCTACCTCGGCTCCACCGGCTGCCTGGGGTCGTCGGTCGTGCAGGAGCGGTCGGCGGACACTGGGTCGGCCGGCCCGGCGAGCACGGGCGGCTCGGCGAAGTGCGGCCGCCGGAAGTCGAGGAAGTCGAGCAGGTCGCCGGCGTTGGCGTCCCGGTAGGTGAGGGCGGGCAGGTTCCACATGGTCTCCACCAGCCGCAGGATCGAGGTGTGGTCGTGGACGACGGGCGAGATGTACCCGGGCCGAGCCCATGGTGAGACGACGACGGCAGGGACGCGCACACCGTAGATGTCGTAGCCGCCAGGAGCGTCCTCCGGCTGGAGGTCGGGCGGGATCCGATCGGGCGGAACAGCTGCTGGTGGCGGTACGTGGTCGTAGTAACCGCCGTGCTCGTCGTACAGCCACACCAACAGGGTGCGCGGCCACGCCGGTGAGCCCATGACGGCGTTGACGACGCCGGCGACGAACGCCTCACCGAAGCGGACGTTCTGTGGGTTCTCCTCGTCCTGGCCCTGGGCCCGCACCCTCTGAGGCACCGGTTGCCCCGGAACCTGTCCGCCCACGACGTCGAGCGCCCCGAAGTCGGGATCGACGAGGGAAAAAGCGGGGAGGCGCCCGGTGGCTGCGTCGGCGTAGAACTGCGACACAGGGGCCAGGTGAGTCGGATTGGTCTTCACGACCGAAGGGATGATCGCGGTCTGCGGCAGGTCCGTGAAGTAGTTGGTCCAGCTCAGACCGTAGGCGTTCAGCCGGTCGAAGACGGTCCCGTTGGGCGGTGGCGGGTCATTGGGCCCCGGTGTGACGGTGCGGACGAGCCCGTAGGCGGTACCGGCGAACAGGAAGCGGCGGTTGGGGTAGGTCTGGGCGGGGCACGAGGCGAACCACCGGTTGGCCAGCGGGAACGTCCGAGCGAGTGAGTAGTAGAAGGGAATGTCACGCTCGTCCCAGTAGCCCATGGCCACGTCACCCGATGCGCGGGCGAAGCCCGTCATGGCTCCGCCTGCGACCGCCTGGTGCGTCGCGTTCCACGACTGGTTGGGCTCAAACTCCATCTGGCACTCGCTCGGCATCCGGAAGGAGCGGATCACCCCGCCCGGGACGGGGTTGGTGTTGCGGGGCCGGCCCAAGTGGTCGAAGCAGAAGCCGTCCGAGCCCGCCCGGCCGCTTCTCGGCAGCATCCCGAGGTAGTTGTCGAACGAGTGGTTCTCCATCATGACCACGACGACGTGGTCGATGGGTATGCGGGGATCAGGTGTACCCAGCGGACGGCGGGGATCCGGGACGTCGCCAGGACGTCGCGGCGACCCCAAGGCTGCCCGGGCTGGGAGCCCGACCACGCCCGTCGCCACCACCAGCCCACCGGCGCCGGCCGCGAGCAGCTGCCTGCGGGTCATCCCCCGGGAGGCCATGTCGCCCAGGCTTCTCCGCCCGATCGGCCAACTCCTTCAGTACCACCGGCCGGACGGGGAGGCCCGATGCTCGCCCTCGCGCCGAGGCGTGGCGGTTCGTAAGATCGCGCCACGATGCTCGAAAGCCTCCGGTCGGTGCTGAGGTTCCGCTCCATGGACCGGGACCGCGTGCAGCGACGGCTCGACCGCGCCGCGTGCGTGGACGATCTCAGGAGGGTGGCCCGACGCCGCCTCCCTGCAGGGGTCTTCGACTACATCGACGGCGGCGCAGAGGACGAGCGCACCCTGGCCGCCAACCGCCGAGCCTTCAGCAGGATCACCTTCCGGCCGCGCGTGCTGCGCAACGTCGCCACCGTGGACCCGTCCACGACGCTGCTCGGCCGGCCCATCCCGATCCCGCTCGTGCTCGCTCCGACCGGGTTCACCCGAATTGCCGACCCGGCCGGAGAGCTGGCGGTGGCTCGCGCCGCGGCCGCCGCTGGTGTTCCCTACACACTCTCCACCCTCAGCACCCGATCGATCGAGGAGGTCGGAGCAGCCGGTCGGGGCCCCAAGTGGTTCCAGGTCTACGCCTGGCGCGATCGCGGTCTCGTCAAGGAGATGCTCGACCGCGCTGCCGAGGCGCGCTACGAGGCCATCGTGCTCACCGTCGACACCGCCGTGCTCGGACGACGCGAGCGCGACGTGAGGCGGGGGTTCACGCTCCCTCCCAAGGCGGGGCCCGACACCATCGTCGACGGCGCCATCCACCCCGCCTGGACCTGGGGACTGCTGCGCAGCGAGCCCATCCGGTTCGCCAACGTCGTCGGACGCGACGTCGGCGACGGAGCGTCGGCTGCATCACTGGCCGACTACATCAACTCCCAGTTCGATCCCGGCCTGTGCTGGGACGACGTCGAGTGGCTGCGGACATGCTGGACGGGCCCGATCGTCGTCAAGGGCATCCAGACCGTCGAGGACGCCCGCATCGCCGCCGACGCCGGCGTCGAGGCCGTCGCGCTCTCGAACCATGGCGGCCGCCAGCTCGACGACGCGCCGGCCACGCTCGAGCTCGTCGCTCCCGTCGCCGATGCGGTGGCCGACCGGCTCGAGGTCATCTGCGACGGCGGAGTTCGCCGCGGGAGCGACATCGTCAAGGCCGTGTGCCTCGGGGCCGGCGCCTGCATGGCCGGGCGCGCCTATCTCTATGGTCTGGCCGCCGCCGGCGAGCGGGGCGTCGCCCACGTGCTCCGTCTCCTCGACGCCGACGTGCGGCGCACCATGGCCCTGCTCGGCGCAGGCTCGATCTCCATGCTCGGCGGCGAGCTCGTCACCGACGCCGGATCGGCCGGCACGGGCTGAGCACAGCGACGCTCAAAGAACTATTCGTTCGCGTCACATCTCAAGCACGAGGGGCACGGGGCAGTCGGGCCCGTGACTACCCGACTACCCCCCCAGACCGACGCGCCGGGGCCGCTTCGGGGCCCACGCAAACTCCGCATCGGGCTATGAGTTTTTCCCATCCGGCCCGTCGAGCAAACCTCACGGCCACGAGCCCGGCGGCAGCTACGGTGGGGGGTAGGCGCGGCGGGCTCACGGTGCGTGGTTCGCAGCAATCTTCTCCGACGCATCGGCGCTGTCCGACCGGGCGCGAGCTGCTGGGCGATACTCACGAGGACGACGGAGAGCGATGAACGAAGACACCTTCGAACGATCCCGCTTCGCCGTGGTGATGCGGGGCTACGACCGGGATCAGGTGGACTCCATCCTGGAGGCGTGCGAGCGCTGGGCACGCGAGGCCCAGGCCCACATGGACGGCACCGATGACAAGCTCACCGAGGCAGATCGTCGGGCCGCGGCCCTGGAGGATCGGCTGGCGGAGCTCGAGGATCGCGCTGGGGAGGCTCCCCAGTCGGTGCAGTCGCTGACGGCGCGCGTCCAGCAGATGCTGGACCTGGCCCACGAGGCGGCCGACGAGCTCCGGAGCGCGGTCCAGGACGAGGCCCGCACCGACAAGGAGCTCGCCGAACGCGACATCGCTCGGCTGCGCCAGGCTGCCCGGACCAGAGCGGACGAGATCGCCACCGCGGCCAGGCGACGTCTGGAGCAAGCGACTCCTTCGACCCAGGCGGTCAGGCGACAGGCCGAACAGCACATCGAGGAGGGCAGGGCCCGGGCGGCCGAACGCGCACGTGCCATCTGGCAACGGGCCGAGGGCCCGATATCCGAAGCGCAGCGGGAGCTGGTTCGTCTGGAGGACGAGCGGCAGGCGGCGCTCGAGGAGCTCTCCGGTCTCCAGCGGTCGCTCGAGGATCTGGTGCAGGTACCCTGAGCGACGCCAGCTCCGAAGCGCAGCCTCTCCTGCACGATGCCGATCAGCAGCGCTCCAGCCGGGGTCATCCTGACACCCGGTGCCAGCGCCGGACGTGACCAGCCCGCGCTCGTAGCGATCGACGGCGCCGCCTCGGCGCTGGGCCTGATGGTCGAGCGGGTGGACTTTCCCTATCGTCTGGCCGGCCGACGCAGTCCCGACCCGCCTCGGGTGCTACAGGCCACCATCCGCGACGCGGCGGCAGGCCTCGCCGAGCGCGCCGGAGTCGGTCCCGAGCGGATCGCCCTCGGTGGACGATCGCTGGGCGGCAGGATGTGCTCGATGGCGGTGGCCGAGGGCCAGCCCGCCGCCGCCCTCGTGCTGGTGAGCTACCCCCTCCACCCACCGGGCCGGCCCGAGCGTCTCCGGGACGAGCACTTCCCGGTCATCGACGTGCCCTGCCTGTTCGTCTCGGGCACTCGGGACACCTTCGCCAGCCCCGACGAGCTGAAGGCGTCGACCGCCGCCATCCCCGGTCCCGTCACCCACGTCTGGGTCGACGGCGGGGACCACGGCCTGCGGCGACGGGACGCCGAGGTGGCAGACGCCGTCAGCGAGTGGCTGCGAACGCTCATGCCCAAGGGGCCACGGCGGCGGTCAGGGCGGGGGTGATCCCCGCCGCCGGGGCGGTCGGGGATCGAGGACAGCCGGGGTCCGAGCCGGTCTTCGGAGCGGGACGGATCCACACCGGACTAGTCCGTGGGGGGTACCAAAATGGACCCTTCTACCCATTTCGCTTCGTGGTGGCCAGGGGCCAAGCTGGTTCTCGTAGCCAGTGAGGTTCCGACAAAACCGGATGAATAGCCGATAGCGCTGTTCCCCGGGGGGGAGATGGCCGTGCGGGGTGACCGAGCCGAAGAGCAGAACGAGCAAGCGCCGACGAAGTGGGCCGAGGCGCTGGGTTCGGTCTGGCAATCGTCGTGGGGCCTTCGGCTCAGCCTGGGACTCGTCGCCGTGCTCGTGTGGGCCGGAGTCGCATCGATGCCATCCTCGCCGTCTCCGGCCAGCAGTACCTCCGTGCCGCCGGCGGCGAGCACGCGGGTCGTGGCGCCAACGACCTCGGCCCGGCCGGCGTCGACCACGGACCAGGCGACGCCGGCGCCCAGCCTGCCGCAGCAGCCCCTCGACATCACCTACGACTACGGTCCCGGTCCACAGCCGGTGCCGGATCAGTCGGCAGCACAGCTGCCGTGACGGGCGGGACGCCGCCGACCCAGTCGGTCGGCTACGGACCCGATCTCGGCTAGTCCGTCGCTCCCCGCCGGGGTTCCAACCCGGCCGCCCGGTAGATGTCGTCGATCACCCGCATGTTGGCGATGCTGTCCACCGGCGGTGTGAGCGAAGGGACGGATCGCCGAACGGCGGCGACGAAGGCCTCCAGTTGGTACGAGTAGGTCGAGCCGCCACGGACTCTTCGGCGGTGGGTCCCAGTCTCGTCCTTGACGGTCAGCAGGTTGAAGACCTGGGGGCCGATCGGGTTGAGGACGTGCATCCTGCCACGCTCTCCGATGACGGTCGCGCTGGACCTGAGGATGCTCGACGACCACATGGACGCCGTCACCCGCCCGCTCGTGCCGGTGTCGAACGACAGCTCCGCTTCCACGAACCGATCGACCCCGGGAGAGCGCAGTCGGGTCGTGGCGCGGGTGACCGTGGGCTCGCCGCCGGACAGGGTGCGGACGATGTGGACCGGGTAACAGCCGGCATCCATCAACGCGCCACCGGCGAGGTCGAGCTGCCACCGGATGTCGTCGCGCCGAAACAGCGGAAAGCAGAGAGCCGCCTCCACCCGGCGGACATCACCGA
>JBPYEZ010000189.1:0-3692 GCA_051984395.1 Acidimicrobiales bacterium
TGATAGAGCGGCGGCCACCAGGACACCGGCAGAGCGGCATAGGTCCACAGCTCACGGGCAGCGTCGACGAGGTCGGCGAAGTCGGCGGCGATCAGGTTGGCCCACGGAGGAGCCAGGGCGATCATCACCTCTGCGCCCCACGGGCTGATGAAGGCGTTCGTCGCCGGATAGGCGATGGACTTGCCGATCATCTCCGCCAGCACGGCGCCGCTGTCAGCCAGGATGTCGGCTACGTCCATGGTCCCGATGCAGCCGTGGACAGTGACGGCATCGCCGGCGACCCCCCGCCGCTCGGCCAGCGGGGGCCAGGGTGAGCGTTCTTCCCACTCCCCCACGACGATGCCGGAGACTCGTCCGGGCTGGCCGAACACGCTCTTGGATGACATGCCGACGACCTGGCCTCCGACGTTGCGCATCACCAGCCTGAGGGCCCGCCCGATGGTCGGACCCGGACCAGCCGCGCCCCCGAAGCAACCCGGGCCGTGCGGGATGCCGAGGCGGTGGCGGGACGGCCCGTTGACGAACACGCCCGGCACGACGCAGCTGGTCGTCGTGTTGAGCGAGAACAGATCGAACGCCGGATCGACCATGGCCTCGACAGCGGCGCAGAGAAGGGACATGGCCTCGGCGGGCGCGCCCGCCATGACGGCGTTGACGGCGAGCTTCTCCACCGTGCAGCGGCCCCGTCTCGGCGGGACATCACCCAGCAGGTCGTCCGGCCATCGTCCGGACGCGGCGACGTGTCCACGCACCAGCTCCTCGCGAGGAGGGATGAGCGGCAGGCCGTCTCCCCAACCCGCATCCGTGGCCAGCTTGGTGAAGGCGGCGGGATCCTCGTCGACATCCAGCCTCGGACTGCTCAACCAGTCAACCTGGCACCCCGAGGGCCCGCAGGAGCGGTCGATAGTGCTGTCGGGCAATGTGCCGCACCTCCTTCTCAGGCCTGGTGTCCAGCGGGTAGGGAAGGACCTGCACCCGCAGCCCCGAGCGGCCCGCGTTGGTCGCCATGGTGTGGGTCAGCGCCTCAAACTCCTCGGTAACGACGGCGACCGCCGTCTTCCCCCTGTCGGCCACCACCGCGGTGTCGTGGACCGTCCAGGAGGTGCACGATCCTCAGTTGCCGAGGCCGAGCACCGCCAGGTCTACCGCGTCGGCGAACGCTTGCAGCTCGGCCGTCGTTCGCTCACCACCCTCCCCGATGCGGCTGCCGGCGCACCAGGTCCGCACCTCGGCGCCGGCGGCGCGGAACGACGTGGCCCACTCGTCCATCACCCACCGAAACGACCGCCACGTGCGGTCGAACCGTATGCCCACCACGCGACCGCTCACCGGGCCGGCGTCAGGGCCGGGATCGGGGTGATCGTCGGGCGGAGGTGCGGTCGGGTCCAGGATCGTGACGCGTCTCATGCGCTCTCCCCTCACTATGGCAGGGGGCACCCTATCGGAGGGGCTGCTCATAGGAGTGGTCGGACCTTCTCGGCCAGCGAGATGGCATGCCCGACCGGGTCCTCGAGGGGCCAACCCAGCTCGGGGAGGTCGAAGTACTCGACACTCAGTCGGCCCTGATAATCGTTCGCGCGGAGGTGCTGCACGAGACGGCCGAAGTCGACGTCGCCATCCGAGGTCTGCGCCACGCCCCTTCGGGCCTGGCGCAGCTGCACGTGATCGGCCCAGGGAACCAGCTCCACGGGATCCTCACCCCAGCAGGCGACGTGACCAGTGTCGAGGAGGACCCGCAACCCCGGGACCTCGGCGAGGAACGCCTTCACCTTCTCGACACTGTCGACGATCGACCCGGGCCACGGCTCGACCCGGGATCCCGGAGCAGCGCGGAACGCGTCCACGGCCCGCTCCCACATCCCCCGGCCCTCGGGCGGGGCGCCACACGAGCATCCAGGCTCGGGCCAGGGGAAGGAGTATCGGTCGCCTACCGGGAGGGCCAGCCGCCCGACGCAGTCCCAGGGCACATCGAGGTGAGCGAAGCCGAGAGCCTCGGCCCTTGCAGCAGCCTCCACCGTCGGAAGGGGGCGAAAGACGACGTCGACTACCCCAAGCGGCCAGCCCACGAGCGCCCTCCTGCCTGTCGCCCCGACAGCCCTAGAGGGCGGGCGGCGTCACTCGAAGCCGTGGAGGTACAGCCCCGCCGTCATGCCGCCCTCGACGAGGAACTCAGAGCCGGTCGAGTACGAGGCCTCGTCCGAGGCCAGGAACGCCACGAGCCGGGCCACCTCCTCGGGCTGGCCGATGCGGGCGATCGGCTGACGTCGATATCCGGCGTTCTTGTTCTCGGGGTCCACCTGGTCCAGCGCAAGCATGGGCGTGTCGATTCCACCCGGATGGACCGAGTTGACCCTGATCCCGAAGCGTCCGAGCTCGAGCGCGGCCGACTTGGTCATTCCCCTCACGGCGAACTTGCTGGCCGAATAGGCCACCGCACCCGCCATGCCCTCCAGGCCCTGGGTCGACGAGATGTTCACGATGGCGCCGCCGCCCGCTGCCTTGAGGGCAGGGATGGCCGCCTTCATGCCGAGGAAGCACCCGAACTGATTGACCGCTATGACCTGCCGGTACTGCTCGAAGGTGGTCTTCTCGATGGAGCCGAACCGGAGGATCCCGGCGTTGTTGATCAGCACGTCCAGTTTTCCGAAACTCGTCGTCGCCGTCTGCACGGCGGCGTCCCAGTCCTCGGGTCGGGTGACATCGAGATGCACGTAGGCGGCGGGGTCTCCGAGATCGAGGGCGAGCTTCTCCCCCAGATCGTCCAGAATGTCGCCGAGCACGACCTTGGCTCCCTCGGCGACGAAGAGACGGGCCTCGGCCTCGCCCTGGCCCCGGGCCGCGCCTGAGATCAGCGCTACCTTTCCGTCGAGTCTGCCCACGATGCCTTCCTCTCTCGGATTCTCTTGGACCAGCCTCAGCCGGAGCGGGGACCGACCATAGAACCTCGCTCATTTCCTGACGCGGCGTCAATCCGGGCCATCGGCGGGACCGCCGGTAGTGTCGACCGGATGGGTGACGGGCCCCTCGCCGACATCCGGGTCATCGACTGCTCGGGTCTGATAGCCGCACCGGGCTGCGCGCGGTACCTGGCCGACTTCGGTGCCGACGTGATCAAGGTGGAGCGGCCCGACGGCGGCGACCCGGCTCGCGATCTGGGCTGGCGCGACACGAGGGACGGCGTGTCGCTGTGGTGGAAGCTCGAGGGACGAAACAAGCGGTGCGTTACCCTCGACCTCCGGTCGCCCGAGGGCCGCGAGGCCATGTTGGGCCTCTGCGACGATGCCAACGTGCTGATCGAGAACTTCCGGCCCGGCACCCTCGAGCGGCTGCGCCTCGGGCCAGACCTGCTGCTAGCGCGCAACCCACGCCTCGTCATCACACGCATCACCGGGTTCGGACAGGAAGGCCCCTACGCCAGCCGTCCCGGCTTCGCCACTCTGGCCGAGGCGATGTCGGGCTTCGCAGCCATCAACGGCGAGCCTGGCGGCGCGCCGCTGCTGCCTCCTGTAGCTCTCACCGACGAGGCGACCGCGCTGGTGGGCGCGTTCGCAACGATGGTCGCCCTTCACTCCGGGGTCGGTCAGGTCGTCGACGCCAACCTCCTCGAATCCATGCTGCAGATGATGGGTCCGCTGCCGGCTGCTTACGGGGTGCTCGGCTACGAGCAGCCCCGTCTGGGCGCGGGGATCCCC
>JBPYEZ010000190.1:0-9134 GCA_051984395.1 Acidimicrobiales bacterium
ATCGTCAACTCGGAAGCCCTCGCCCGGAAGGTATATAGAATACGAGGCTACCCGGTAGCAACGAGTGCAATCATCATCTCTGGAGGCCCCGAGTGCGCGCCGAAGACATGATCCTCGTCAGCGTCGACGACCACATCGCCGAGCCGGCAGACATGTTCGACGCTCACGTCCCGGCGAAGTACCGCCATCGCGCGCCTCGAGTCGTCACCGACGAGCGCGGCTTCCAGCAGTGGTGGTACGGAGAGAAGCCGGGCCGCAACCTGGGTCTGAACGCCGTGGCGGGCAAACCACCGGACATGTACAACGTCAACCCCCAGCGCTACGAGGAGATGCGTCCCGGTTGTTACGACGTGGACGAACGGGTTCGGGATATGGCGGCCGGCGGGCAGCTGGCGGGCCTGAACTTCCCGAACTGGACCGGGTTCTCCGGTCAGGTGCTCAACGAGGGCCCGGACCGCCATGTCAACGAGATCATGATCAAGGCCTACAACGACTGGCACGTCGACGAGTGGTGCGCCGCCTATCCGGACCGCTTCATCCCGTGCGGGATCCTTCCGCTCTTCGACGTCGAGTTGGCGGCGAGGGAGGTGCGCCGGCTGGCCGACAAGGGCTGTCATGCGGTCACCTACTCGGAGAACCCCGCCGCCCTCAAGCTTCCCTCGATTCACAGCGGGTACTGGGACCCGCTCTTCGCCGCCTGCTCCGACGTCGGCACCGTTCTGTGCCTGCACGTCGGCTCGTCGTCGCGTAGCGCGGCGACCTCGACCGACGCTCCACCCAGCGTGGCCATGACCCTGTCGTCAGCCATGTCGATCTACTCGCTCGGGGATCTCATGTGGGCCGACTTCTGGTGGCGGTTCCCCAACCTGCGCTTTTCACTGACCGAGGGCGACATCGGCTGGATCCCGTACTTCCTCCAGCGAGCCGAGCACACCCAGGAGCGCCACGCAGGCTGGACCAGGCACCGCTTCCCGTCGGGCTATGGTCCCGCCGAGGTCTTCCGCGAGCGGGTCCTGTGCTGCTTCATCGACGACAGGGTGGGGATCGAGCTCATCGACGAGTTCAACATCGACAACGTCTGCTGGGAATCGGACTATCCGCATTCGGACAGCAGCTGGCCACGGGGTCCAGAGACGCTCGAGCCACTGCTCCGGCCGCTGGGCGACGACCAGATCGCCAAGATCACCCACCAGAACGCGCTGCGCCATTTCCAGTTCGACCCCGGCGTCGCCCGACCGCCAGAGCGGTGGAACGTCTCCGCACTACGGGCCGAGGCGCCCGACGTCGACACGACGACGCGGGTCGGCCGCCCTCCCGACGACAGCGACCTGGAGTACTTCCAGAGCCTCAGGACCGCGCCCGCGTCACCGCGGCGCTGATTCGCCGCTACCGACCTGGGCGGCTCGTACCCTGGTCGTGCCCCGCGGCAGGCCCTAGCCGAGAGCGCCCGCGGCGCGAAGCTCGGCCACGCGGGTCTCGTCGTAGCCGAGCACCGAGGCCAGGACCTCATCGGTGTGCTGGCCGAGCGCCGGCGCGCTGGTGGGACTGGGCAGCGTCTGACCCACGAGCTTGATGGGATTCGGCAGCAGGTCCGCGCCCAGGTCGGAGGCTGGGAGCCACGACATCCGCTCCCGGAACTGGGGATCCTCGGCGAGAGACTTCGGCGAGTTGACCGGCGCGATGGGGACGTTGTGGGTCCCGGCGAAGGCGATCCACGCCTCGGTGCTCCGCGCCGCGAACAGCTCGGCGAGGATGGCCCGCAGCTCCAGATTGCCCTTGGCGTGGTCGGCGAGCTTCGAACCGGGCCACCGCTCGAACAGATCGGGACGACCGACCCCCTCACAGAACGACTTCCAGAAAGCCTGCTCGGACGCCATCAGCATCACGAACCCGTCGGCCGACTCGTAGATCTGATAGCGGACCCCCTCGCGCATGCCGGCCGTGCCCGGGGGGCGGCGCTCGTAATCGTCGGCCTTGTTGCCCGTGACCTCGGTCTCCGGCCGTTCGTAGGCCCGCCAGGTGGAGCTGCGAAGCCAGTCCATGGCCGCAGCGGCGTCCGATTGGGCCACCTCCAGCTGGCTGCCCTGGCCCGTTGCCCGAGCGTTGGTCACGCCGGCGAGTATGGCGAGGGCGCCGTACAGCGGTCCGGCGTTGATCCCGATCGAGACGTGCTCGGGGATCCCGGGGTACCCCTCGGGGGTGCGCTCCGGCGTGACGACACCGGCCCAGGTGTCGTAGGCGATCCCGTGGCTGGGCAGATCACGGTACGGGCCGGTCATGCCGTAGCCGGAGATCGTGCAGAAGACGATGCGCGGGTTCACCTCGCTCAGTTGCTCGAAGCCCAGGCCCCGGCGGGCCAGCCCGCCCGGCCGCATGGCCTCCACGACCGCATCTGCGCCCCGTACCAGGTCGAGGAAGACGCGCCGCCCCGCCTCGGTGCGCAGGTCGAGGACGACGCTGCGCTTGCCCCGGTTGACCTGCAGGTGCATCAGCGAGACCCCGTCCACGATGGGCCAGGTCATCTCTCGCACGTAGTCACCCTGCGGCGGCTCGACCTTCACGACGTCGGCCCCCAGGTCCGCCAGAGGAGTGGTGATGGCGCCCGGCCCGAGCATCGAGCACTCCACGACACGCAACGATGACAGCGGTGCCGTCAATCGGGACCCTTCGTGTCGCCCATCCCCGGATTCTGTCACGCCCAGCTTCAGCGGCAGACTTCCGAACGCCCCGGGTCAGGCCGGTCGTTCAACGGCGGGAGTGTTGTCCCCCACCCCGCCGCCACCGGCGCCGCCGCCGCCGCGTGAGCCCGCCACCTGCTGGCAGTCTCGGCTGTGCTCGGCGCTCGATGGGCTCCGCCCTCGACCGAACCTCGAACTCCGGTGGAGGCGACCATTCGCCCATCCAGGCCTGCGGCTCGAACACGGCTACCACCAGGGCGCAGACCGGGTCACCGGAAGAGACCGCCCCGCGATGATGATGGCTCATGAGCTCGAACTGCTCCCGGCGACGCTGCGACATCTCTTCCAATGTGCCCGTTATCTTCCAATGAAGGTCGTCCTCGGTGCGGGACGAGTCCTCGACGAACAGGCCTTTGCGCGTGTGCTCCTGCTGGATCCAGCCGATACCGGCCCAAGCCTCTTCGCCCGGTTGCTCGGCGTATCCGTCCGCCATCACGACATACAGCCGGTCGCCCCATTCTCCCTTGACCGTTGCGGGTGCTCCCTCGAGGTCTCTTATCGACGAGCCGGGAGGGACGACCGAAGAGAGCTGCACCAGATTGAAGTTGGCGATGCCCGCGTTGCGGAGTGCCGCGTCGAACGCCGCAACCCTGGTGGGACCGGAACCGGTCGCCGAAGTCACCGTAATGGTGCGCCTCAGCCGAACGGGGGGACGCAATGAATCCTGATGAAGAGGCCGACTGATGAGTGTCACAAGTCCAAGAAGAGGTAGGCGAAGTGTTGCTGAGGCTCGAGCTCGAGCGTTTCCACTCTGCCCAGCCGTTGACCGACGGTTGCGATGAGCTCCGGTAGCCGTAGGACGCTGACGTTGTACGCGCAGCAGTCGAAGGCGGCAATCGCATGATCGTCCATGATGCGCTTCGACATCTCGCTCAGGATCACCGTCGCCCACGGACCTCCCTGTCGACCTGGTCGTACCAGGAGCGATCCGAAATAGTATATAGCGCCGCGCTTGTAGTGATCCGGAAATCGTGACTCATAGTAGGCGGCGCTGATCCAGGGCACGGCGGCGAGATCGGTAGCCATGAACCCCAATGCGACCGTTATGTCGTTTCCGTCGCGGCACACGAACTTCAGCACGCGTTCATCCCGCATCTCGCGCATGAAGTCATCATCGGTGAGCGATTGTCGGGCCGGAGCGAGGCGATCGAGCGGTAAAAACGCGGATCGATAGATGCTCAGAAAATCCTTGGCCAGTTCCTCTGGCACGGTCGTCACCGCCTGCACGGCCGCCCGCCCCGCTTCAACGATTGCCATAGCTTCCTCCGTCAACGGAGGTCCGTCCCCGCCGAACCGCCCTTGTGCGAATTTGCGCCTTTTTTCCCTGATCGAACTGCTTTTCCTGGGCGAGGACCCGATCTAAATCTATCGCACTCGCGCTACGTAGATCTAGTGGGGGCAAATACGTAGGAATTCGGAGATGGCTCTAGTGGCTACGTAGCCTGGGGGATACTCGCCCAATCGGCGGGATCGGCCCCGAGGGTTACCGCTTCTGGTAGGAGACTCCCGCCTGTTCGACGTCCCAGGTCGTCTCGGTCACTCCCTCGGATCGCAGCTCGCGCTTGAGCACGCGACCGACCGGGCTGCGCGGAAGCAGCTCCCGGAACTCGATGTACCGGGGCAGGGCGAAGTACGGCAGCTCGTCGAGGCACCAGCGGAACAGCTCCTCCTCGGTGATCGCGCTGTCCTCCTTGACGATGGCCGTGACCTTCAGATCGTCCTCGGTCAGCTCGCTGCGCACGGCGTGCACGGCGACGTCGGCAAGACCACCATGCGACATCAGGACCCGCTCGATCTCGAAGCTCGAGATGTTCTCGCCTCGCCGCCGCAGGTAGTCGGCCTTGCGGTCGACGAAGTACAGGTAGCCGTCGTCGTCGACGCGGCCCATGTCGCCGGTGTGGTACCACCAGTTCCTGCTGGTCTCGACGGTCGCCTCCGGCCTCCCCCAATAGCCCTCGAACATGACGTGGGGACGCTTCGGGCGCAGGACGATCTCTCCGTCGACACCTCGAGGGACCTCGCGGTCGTCATCGTCGAAGATCCGGGTGTCGAAGTACTCGTCATTGACAACCCCCGCAGCATTGGGACGGTTGGCCGTGCCCGGCGGCTGCCAGGAGACCAGGCTCGCCTCCGTCACGCCATAGGCGCCGCTGAAGGTCTGGATGCCGAAACGCTCCCGAAGCACCGAGTCGACCTCGACGGGGAGCGGGACGGCGGCCAGCAACCGAAGGGTCCGGTTCGCCTCGGGGCCCCCTGAGCGCGGCATCTCGGGCCTGTCGACGTCGTGGGCGAGAAGGTAGGCCATCGTCCCCAAGCTCGAGGTGATGGTGGCTCCCACGCGGTTCATCTCGGGCCAGAACGCAGACACCGAGAACCGTCGGTAGATGGCCGACCGCCCTCCGAAGAGAAGGGCACCGAGCACCGCAGTCGTCAACGCGTTGAAGTGGAACAGGGGCAGCGGCGTCCACACGACGTCGTCGGGCGTGCGCCTCCAGCAGAAGCCGATCTGGCGCGCCAGGGCGGCGTGGTAGTTGTGACTGAGCATGCAGCCCTTCGACGGCCCCGTCGTCCCTCCGGTGTAGATGAAGGTTCCGAGGTCGGACGGCCGGCAGTCGACTCCCGGCGCGTCGGCTGGTGCCTCGAGCAGATCGGTCCACCGGTGGACCCTGGCCCCGGGCATCGCCGGGAGGTCGGTCCCGACGTCACCGACGTCGGCCGGGTCCACCACCACGACATGCTCGAGCCCCTCGACCTCGCCTGCCACCCGGGCGGCGCGCTCGACGAGGTCCCGCTCGACGACCAACACCCGCGAGCCCGAGTCCTGGAGCTGATGCCGAAGGTAGTAGCCCTTGTAGGCCGTGTTGATGGGCACGCAGACGGCCCCGACCCGCACCGCTCCCCACCACGCCAGCAAGGCCTCGGGCGAGTTGTCGACGAGCGTGGCGACGCGCTCTCCCTTGGTGATCCCGAGCTCCCTCAGGGCATTGCCGAGCCGGTTCGCGGTCGACCCCACCGTCGCGGCCGTCAGCTTGGTCCCGCAGACGTCGAGGTACTCCCCGTCCGGGTCGTCTTCGAGGCGACGGTCCAGGAGCACGTTGATCGTGTGCTGCTCGTCGCTGATCCACACCGGGTCGGACACTTGACCCCTCTACTCGTCGCACCCATGCTCGCCAGCGGCCCTGGTGCTTGCGCAGCTCAGGCTCGGCGGTGAAGGCTAGATACTGTATACAGAAGGGAGCGGACATGGCAGACGACGGCGCCGGCCACGAGCGCGAGGTTCGGTACGCCGAGCGGATGTTCCCCGCCCCGGTCGACCGAGGCATCGCCAAGGAGGACCGGGCCGTGTCGACCGTCCACTCGGGGGTGGACACGGCCAGGCTGGGGGGCTGGAAGAACGAGCGGTGGTACCAGGGCGGCGGGAGGATGGGCGAGAAGGCCGTCGAGTCCATCGTCATCTATCCCCCCACCCGCGGCCTGCAGACTCAGGGCGACCCGTTCGAGCCGGTCAAGATCGGCATTCTGATCGACATGGACCTGGGGCAGCTCCTCGCCGACTGGATCGATCCGACGATTCTCGCCATCGAGGATGCGCTCAACGAGGGGGTGTACGACCGACCGGTGGAGATCTTCACCGTCGACGCCCGCGGGCTGCCCCGCGAGAACTACCGCAAGGTCATCGCCGGCTACCGCCGCCTCGTCGAGGAGGGCTGCGTGGTCGTGATCGGACCCCTGATCTCCGACAACTCGGTCGCCCTCAGGGACACCATCAACGACACCGGCGTCGCCTGCATCGGCTGGACCGGGGCCGTCCGCTTCTCGGGCGAGTTCTGCTTCACGGTGGCCAATGGCGACATCCCGATCGAGGGACGGATGTGCGCCGGCTGGTGCGCCCAGCAGGGCCACACCGAGGTCGGCTTCTTCTGGGAGCGGGGCTCTTCGGGGTCGGATTACGCCGACTTCTTCCGCGCCGCAGCGCAAGACGAGGGATTGGAGATCGTGAAGGAGGTCGTGCTGGGGCCCAACCCCCGTGATCTCGAGCGCCATCTTGCGACGATGCGACGCCTCGGCGCCCAAGCCGTCATCTATCTCGGGTACGGCTACAGCACCTTCCACTTCGCCCGGGCGTTCAGGGCCATCGACTGGGACCCGCCGAGGATGATGGGAACGGCCTTCATGTTCTACTCGAACTCGAACGCCTGGGCAGAGGGGCTCGAGGGTTGGCACGGGGTCGACCAGCTGGGCGAGGACGGGGCGAACCCCAACTACGAGGCCATGCGCGAGCGGTTCGGCGCCCGCTTCGGGCGGACGTCGGGCAACGTCGTCGTCGCACTGGCCTACGACTCGGCCCGCGCCGCCGTCCACGGCATCGCCAGCGCCCTCATCCCCACCCCCAGGGACGTAAAGGACGGCCTCGAGCGGGTCAAGTGGCTGCCGTGCACCAACGGCGGACCGGGGACCAACATCACCTTCGCGCCCCATGACCACAGGGGCTACAAGGGCGACTTCCTGACCATCCGGGAGCTTCGGGGTGGCACCCTGCACTTTCGCGGCTACTTCCGTCCGACCTGGCGCTCCAACCGGAGCTCGCCCCTGATCGGGCCTCGGCCGTCGACGACGAGCTCCTCCTCGTAGCCTCAGACCAGGATGGGCACCCGCTTGTAGCCCCGGACCGTGCTGGTGTGGAGACGCTCGGCACTGCCGTGATCGACCTCCCACCGAGGGAAGCGGGCGATCGTCTCCTCCAGCGCGACACGCCCTTCGAGGCGGGCCAGGGCGGCGCCCACGCAGAAGTGGACCCCGAAGCCGAACGCCACGTGCCCGTCGATCTGGCGATGGATGTCGAACCGGTCTGCATCGGCGTACTTGCGCTCGTCGCGACCGGCCGATCCGGTCAGGAGCAGCACCTTCGACTGGGCCGGGACGACCTGGTCGTGGAGCTCCACGTCCCGCGTGGTCCACCTCCCCTGGACGGGCGACGGGGCCTCGTAGCGGAGCAGCTCCTCGACGGCCCTGGGGATGAGAGAGGGATCGTCGGCCAGCTCGGCCCGCTGCTCCGGGTGCTCGGCCAGCACGACGGCCGCCCACCCGAGCAGTCGGGCCACGGTCTCGGTGCCGGCGCTCACGAGCAGATTGGCGAAGCTGGCGCTCTCCTCGTCGGTCAGCCGCCGGGCTGCGCCGGTCTCGTCGCGTATCTCGGCCTGTACGAGGCCGGTGAGGAGATCGTCGCTGGGCCGGCGGCGGCGCTCCTCGAGCTGGCCATGGAGATACTGGTTGAGCTCGATCTGTGCGGTCAGCGAGACGTCGTTGACCATCCCGACGCCCGGCTCGATGTGGAACACGGTGTCGATCAGCTCCAGCACCGCCGGGCGGTCTGCCTGCGGAACGCCCAGCAGGTGGGAGATGATCCGTGACGGCAGCTGGGCACCGAAGTCCCGGAGGTAGTCGAAGCCTCCTCCCCCCACCTGTGGGTCCAGATACTCCCGGCATATCTCCCGGACCCGCTCCTCGAGCGCCGCCACCCGCCGCGGTGTGAACGCCCGGGAGACGAGCTGGCGAAGCCGGTCGTGCTCGGGCGGGTCCATGAAGATCATCATCGGACCGGCCTCGCGCATGTCGGCGCCCATCAGCTCGAGCACCGTGCCCCGACCCGAGATGTACGTCCCCACGTCGTGGTGGGCGGCCTGGACGTCCTCGAAGCGGCTCAGGGCCCAGAAGTCGTAGCGCTCGTTCCTGTACACCGGAGCGTGGTCACGCATCCTGCGCCAGATCTCGTAGGGATCCGTGTCGATGTCGACGTCGAACGGGTCCCAGTTGATGTTCTCCACGACGCTCAGCGGTCAACCTCCACCTTGGCCGAGAGCTCGCTCCGCTCTCCTCGGCTCCTCTTCGCCCCGAGCGTATACAATAAGGCTGCCCGCCGGGGAGGTCGACAAATCCCCCGCTCATCCGGTCGCATGAACCTCGGTCCAGTCCACGAAGACGCGACGTGCACTGATTCTCCAGCAGCCATCGGCGCACCGCCGGTAGTCGTCCAGGTACCGGATGAGCATGACGTGGGCGCTGACGGCCTCAGCGTCGTCGATCAGATGGTGTGCCACGCAGTACACCTCTCCGGTCGCCGAGTCATCGCCGATCTCGTGCAGCGTGTTCCCGACGAAGTGATAGGTCCGCCGATATCGAGCGACCAACTGCGGGATCTCGCTGAGCTCCTCCCGGCCTCGCACGACTCGCGATGGCGCGTCGGCATCGAGCGTCCGGTGGACACTGAGCTCGGCATCATCGGTGAACAGCTCGGCGAAGGATCCGACATCCCGCTGATCGACCGCCCTCGCGTAGCGGTACGACAGCTCACGCAGAGCGAGCTGGTCGACGATCTGGCCAGACGTCACGCGGTGT
>JBPYEZ010000191.1:0-4130 GCA_051984395.1 Acidimicrobiales bacterium
CGTGACCACGGCGCCGAGCAGGAAGGCAGCGGCGGCGATCACCAGGCCGACCCGCAGCCCAGGTACGAAGGCGGCGCGGCCGGCCACGAGGGTGCCGAGCAGGGCCACGCCGATCACTCCGCCGACCTGACGGGCGGTGTTGATCGTGCCCGACGCCAGCCCACCCCGCTCGGGCGGCGCCGCCTCCATCACCGCGGCGGTGGCTGCCGGCATGGTGAACGACATGCCGAGACCGGCGGCGACGAACGGCACGAGCAGCAGGGCGTAGGCGCCGTGGGTGCCGACGACCGTCGCCAGGACGAGCAGTCCGGCTCCTCCCAGGCACAGGCCTGCGAGCATGGGCCGGCGGGGACTGGTACGGGCCATGACCCGACCCGACGTGATCGAGCCCACGATCGCCATCGCCATCTGCGGCAGCAGCGCCAACCCCGTCACGAGCGGGGTCAGGTGGTGGACCCGCTGCAGGTAGAGGCTCATCACGAACAGCTCGCCGTAGAAGCCGAGGTTGATGAGCAGCCCGACGAAGGTGGCGCCAGAGAAGCCCGATGACGAGAAAAGCGCCAGCGGGAGCATCGGCGACCGCGCCCGGTGCTCGATGGCGATGAACGCCGCTCCTGCCACCACGAAGACGGCGAAACCAACTCGCACGACTGGCGACCCCCATCCCCCGTGGCCTGCCTCGATGAGAGCCACGGTGACCCCGGCCAGGGCGGCGATGCCGGCCAGCTGCCCCACCGGGTCGCCGCCGTGGGGGCGCGCATCTGACGACGGCAGGACCCGCCAGGCCAGCACCAGTCCCGCCGCTCCGATGGGCACGTTCAGGAAGAACACCGAGCGCCACCCGAGACCGGACACCAGCGCGCCACCGACCACGGGACCGGCGCCTGCGGCGACACCTGCCACGCCACCCCACATCCCCAGCGCCCGACGCCGTGCCGCCTGGTCGGTGAAGGTGCTCTGCAACAGCGCCAACGAGGCCGGCACCGCCAGCGCGGCCCCGAGCCCCTGGACACAGCGGGCTCCGACCAGGACCCCGGTGGAGGGCGCGAGGCCACAGGCGAGTGAAGCCACGGTGAAGATGCTCACGCCGGCCTGGAACACGCTCTTGGCGCCCCGCCGGTCCCCGAGCGCCCCGGTCGACAGCAACAGAGCGGCGAACACGAGGCTGTAGGCGTCCACCACCCACTCGAGCTCAGTCGTCGTGGTGTGCAGGCCCTGCGACAGCGCCGGCAGGGCGACGTTGACCACCGTGGTGTCGAGAATGACCATGAAGTAGGCAGCGCAGATCGCCACCAGCGACCAGAGCGCGACCTGTCCGGTGGGCGTCGGGACGCTGGTTGCGGCACGGTGATCGACGCGCGAAGCGAGGAGCGTCATGCACCCAGGTTGACCACTCGACGCTTCGGTCTGCGCCGAAGTATCACGCACATAGGCTCGGTGTCGTGCCGGGAGACGCCGACATCGCCGCGGCCGCCGCCCTCATGGGCGAGCCCGCCAGGGCCTCCGTGCTGCTGGCCCTCGCTGGCGGACGGGCTCTGGCCGCGAGCACCCTGGCAGCCGAGGCGCAGGTCGCCCCGTCGACCGTCTCCGGTCATCTGGCCCGCCTGGTCGACGGAGGGCTGATCACCGTGGAGACCTCCGGCCGACATCGCTACTACCGCCTGGGAAGCCCCCAGGTCGCCGAGGCCGTCGAGGCGCTCGCCCGCATCAGCCCCACCCAGCCGGTCCGCTCGCTGCGTCAGGCGACCCACGCCGAGGCGATCCGCCAGGCCCGCACGTGTTACGACCACCTCGCCGGTCGCTTGGGCGTCGCGCTCTGCGACGCCTTGGTCGACAGCGGCGTGGTGCGGGTCGAGACCAGGGCCGATGGGCCTGGCGACCCGGTGCTCGGGGCCGGACGAGCGAAGCGCTTCGTGCTCACGGGGCATGGACGCGAGGTGCTTGGCCGGCTCGCGGTCGCCCTCGATCCGCCGACGCGCCGTCCGCTCGTCCGCTACTGCGTGGACTGGAGCGAGCAGCGCCCGCACCTCAGCGGATGGCTCGGCGCCGCGCTGCTGCAGCGCTTCGTCGCCCTGGGCTGGGTCAGGCGAAGCGAGCGTCGCGTCGTGCGGGTCAACGCCTCGGGCCGCTCAGCGCTGCCGGCGGAGCTCGGTGTCGACCCCGAAGCCCTCGGCTGAACTGTTGCCGGCGGCGTTCACGTGGCACCCGTCGGCCCGCGCCCCGGTTCCCCGGCCCACGAGCCATCGCGACGCTCAGGCGGCGGCGACGGGCAGGTGCTTGATGCCGTTGATGAAGTTCGACAGCAGCCGCTCGGGTTCGCCGGTCGTGTGAATCCCGGGCACCCGGCCGAGGAGCTCGCGGAACATCATCGTGATCTCCTGGCGGGCCAGGTGCGCTCCCAGGCAGAAATGCGGACCGGGGCCGCCGAAGCCGACGTGGGGATTGGGATCACGGCGGATGTCGAAGCGCTGGGGGTCGTCGAACACCGCCTCGTCGCGATTGGCCGACCAGTAGGTGAGCAGCACCTTGGCGCCGGCCGGAAGATCCACACCGCCGAGAGTCACGTCCCTGGTGGCTGTCCGGCGCATGAAGATCACGGGCGAGGCGATGCGGACGATCTCCTCGACCGCCGTCGGCGCCAGCGCCTCGAAGTCGGCGGCCCAGGCGGCGCGCTGATCGGGATGGTCGGTGAGCAGCCTCATCCCGTGACTGATGGCGTTGCGGGTCGTCTCGTTGCCCGCCACCACGAGCAGGATGAAGAACGAGGCCAGCTCCTGGTGGGTCAGCTGCTCGCCGTCGACGTTGGCCGTGACCAGGGCCGAGGTGACATCGTCGCCGGGGCGCTCGGCGCGCTGGCGGGCGAGATCCTCCATCAGTTGGGTGAGCTCCTGGCCCGCGGTGAGCAGGGCCATCACGACATCGCTGCCCTCGGGCACGTACTCGGGATCCATGCCACCGAGGATGACGTTCGAGTGGCGGAAGACGAGATCGTGGTCGGGCTCAGGGACGCCCATCATGTTGCAGATGATCCGAAGCGGCAGCTTCGCCGCCACCTCGGTCACGAAGTCGCACTCCCCCTTGTCGATCACGTCATCGACGATGCGTGACGCGGACCGCTGCACCTCGTCACCGATCTGCTTGATCATCCGAGGCGTGAACGCGGCCGAGACGATCCGCCGCAGCCGGGCGTGGCGTGGATCGTCGAGATTGATCATCGAGCCGAAGAACTCGAGGAACTCGGTCGGCATGTCGAAGATGCTCGTCGCCCCCTGACCCGAGCAGAACGACGCCGGCTCGCGACTGGCCTCCACCACGTCCGCGTGGCGGGTGACGGCGTAATAGCCCGAGCCGTCCAGCGGAATGGGGACCGAGATACCGGGAGGGGGCTCCGGGTCGTCGAAGTGGGCGATCGGTCGGTGACGGCGAAGCGCAGCGAACGCCGCTTCCCGCTCGTCGAGCGGCCGGGCCCAGAAGGCCAGGTCAGAAAGGTCGATCTCGTCGAGTGCCGGCGCCGGGTTGGGGTTCACCCTTCCTCCCGTGTCCAGTCCCCCCCCGCACTGTCTAGCGCACGGGCGGTTGGATCTCCTACCTCGTGCCCCAGGGCTGCACCACGTAGGCACCCTCCATCGCCCTCGCCTCGTGCAACGACACCACGGTGCGGCCGAACGGGAAGAGGGCGGCGCCGGCGAGCTTGAAGTGAGCGACGGCGAAGGGGATGCCGATGATCGTGATCGCGCACACGATGCCCGCGATCACGTGCGAGAGGGCGAGCCACCAGCCGAAGAGGATGAACCAGATCACGTTGCCGACGGCCGACGGGACGACGCCTGGGATCCTCACCAGGGCCGAGCCGAACGGCCACAGCGTGAAGCCGGCGAGCTTGAAGGCCTGGATCCCGAAGGGAATGGTGATGATGAGGACGAAGCAGAGCAGGCCGGCCAGGGCGTAGCTGAGTGCCAGCACCAACCCGCCCAGGATCAACCACAGGATGTTGCCGATGACCCGCACGAGCGGGCTCCCTAGCGCACCTTCTGGGCCTGCTGGGCCTTCTGGGCCTGCTTGACCTGCTTCGCTCGCCTGCGACGCAGGAAGGCAGGGATCAGACGGTCGGCCAGGGCGCCGAGCACGGC
>JBPYEZ010000192.1:0-12358 GCA_051984395.1 Acidimicrobiales bacterium
GCCCACGGTAACCGTCGATCCCGCCGACGAGGGGGCCTCGACCATTAGTAGGCTCAGGCCGCGATGACACGGCGCAGGTTGGGCTAGGGCATGGCGACCGAGCGGACCGCGGCGCGCCGAGCCTTCGACTTCATCGGTTGCTTCGAAGGCATCGTGGACAACGTCGAGCGGGTCATCCAGGGAAAGGACGACGCCGTCCGCCTGGCCCTGGTGTGTCTCGTCGCAGAGGGCCACCTGCTCATCGAGGACGTACCAGGGGTCGGCAAGACGAGCCTGGCCAAGGCCCTCGCCACCTCGCTCGACCTCCGGTGGCAGCGGATCCAGTTCACGCCGGACCTCCTGCCCTCCGACGTCACGGGCGTCAACGTCTACAACCGGGCCAAGGGCACCTTCGACTTCCGCCCCGGTGGGGTGTTCGCCAACATCGTGCTGGGCGACGAGATCAACCGGGCATCCCCGAAGACCCAGTCGGCCCTCCTCGAGGCCATGGAGGAGCACCAGGTCACCGTGGACGCCAACACCTACCGGCTGCCCGCCCCGTTCATGGTGATCGCGACCCAGAACCCGATCGAGCACGAGGGCACCTATCCCCTACCCGAGAGCCAGGTCGACCGTTTTCTCATGCGGGCCCACATGGGCTACCCCGGCCGGCACGCCGAGATCACCATGCTCGACGCCCATGGCACCGGGAACCTCATGAGCCACCTCAGCGCGGTCGCCGACGAGAACGACGTGGCCGACATGGTCGCGCAGGCCCACTCGGTCTTCGTCGCTCCAGCCCTCAAGGGCTACATCGTCGACCTCGCCGCCGCCACCCGCTCCCATCCGAGCCTCGCCCTTGGCATGTCGCCGCGCGCCGCCCTGGCGCTCCAGCGGGCGGCCCGGGCGTGGGCCGCCGCCGAGGGAAGGGACTACGTCACACCCGACGACGTGAAGTCGCTCGCCCGACCCGTGCTGAGCCACCGTCTGGCGCTGGCCCCGGACGCCTCGGTGGGCGGTCTCGGATCCGACGACGCGCTCGAGGAGATCCTGGCGTCGGTGCCCGTGCCCACCGGCCGGGCTGCTCAGGGTTAGGCCACAGGGCCTCGCGACGTGCCCACTCGCCGAGGCTGGCTGCTCGGAGCCGGGTCGGTGGCGTCGATGCTCGCCGGCCGGTTGGTGGGCATGGTCGAGCTGTACGTGCTCGGAGCTGCAGGCATCACGCTGCTGATCGGCGCCGTGATCTACGTCCGCGTCCTGCGCTGCCAGCTCGAGGTGGTCCGCACGCTCCACCCGGCGCGCGTCCACGCCGGAGGCACCAGCCTCGTCCAGCTCGCCGTCCGCAACGCGGCGTGGCGCCGCTCACCCACCCTGGTGGCCTCGGATCCCTTCGACGGCGGCAAGCGGGTCGCCCGCTTCCTCGTGCCGCCGCTCGGAGCCGGCGACTCCGGCCGCGCCGCCTACCGCGTCCCCACTGACCAGCGGGGCATCTTCGGGCTCGGCCCGTTGGCCCTGCAGCTGGGCGACCCGTTCCGCCTGGCGTCACTGTCGTTGATAGGAGCACCGGCGACCCGCCTCGTCGTGTACCCGAGGATCGACCGGATCCCCCCGCCCCCGCACACCCAGGGAGACGACCCGCGCGCCGGTGCGGACCATCGCTCCTTCCTCAGTCGCCGGGGCGAGGACTTCTACGCCCTGCGGGCCTATCAGGTCGGCGACGACCTGCGCCGTGTCCACTGGCCGTCCACCGCCCGGCTCGACGACCTCATGATCCGCCAGGAGGAGATGCCCTGGCAGGGGCGGGCGAGCGTGCTGCTCGACCTGCGCAAGCCCGTCCACACTCCCGACTCGCTCGAGGTCGCCGTGTCGGCCGCCGCCAGCGTCGTGAGCTCGGTCTCGCCCGGGCACGCCCTCGTACGGCTCCTGGCGACCGACGGCACCGACACGGGGTTCGCCGCCGGCCGCGCCCACGCGGAAGCCGTCCTCGAGCGGCTGGCGGAAGTCCGCATGACGTCGTCCGGAAGCCTGGTGAACGAGCTGGCGGTTCTCAGCCGGGCGGCGGGCGGAGGCGTGCTCGTGGTGGTGACGACGGGCATGGCCACCGACACGGATCTGGAACGCATCGCCAGGCTCCGCGGCACCTTCCCGACCGTGATGGTGGTCCTCGTCGACGAGACCGTCCCGGACGCGTCCGCGACCCGCGGGGTGAGGCGCCGGCCCATGCCCGGTCCCGTCATGCCGATCAGGGTGACCGGGGGACGGCCGTTCGCCACCGCCTGGTCCGAGGCGCTCGGACGTGACCGTCCCTTGGCCGGGACGCTCGGCCGGTGGCGTTGACCGCGCCGCGTCGCAGTAGCCCGCGGCCGCCGCCGGGACCGGCGCCGTCGTCCACCGGAACGATCCGCGCCTCGGCGATGGAGACGATCCCGACCACCGTGGCCCTCACCGTCCTCACCGTGGTCACCGCGGCAGGCATGGGCCGGCTGTTCAACAGCACCTCCTACCTCGGTCCGGTGGTCGGAGCCGCCATCGCCGCCCATGCCCTGGCCTGGCTCTGGCGCCGGCTCGGCCTCGGCACCACTGCCGCCCTGCTCCTCTCCGCGGCCGGCATACTGCTCGTGACGACCTGGGTCGCGCTCCCCCACACCACCGTCGCCGGCCTGCCCTCGGCCACCACCTTCCACCAGATCAGCGCCCAGCTCGGTCAGGCCCGTCAGCAGCTGCAGGAGCTCACCACCCCGGCCCCGGTGACGACCGGCTTCCTCCTGGGCTCGGTGTTGATCGTCGGCATCCTGGCCGTGCTGGCCGACTGGGCGGCATTCCGTCATCGCTCGACGTTCGAGGCCGTCGTGCCGTCCCTCGCCCTCTTCATCTACACCGCCGCGCTGGGCACCTCCCGGGGGCGCACGCTGGCCGTGGCCATCTACCTCGCCGCTCTCATCGGCTTCGTGCTCGTCGCCGAGAGCAGCCGGCAGGCGTCCGCCATGCCCTGGCTCACGAGCCGGGCCGGCCGGGGACTGACCCCACTGCTGCGCGGCGGCGCCACCCTCGGCGTCGTCGCCGTCGTCGCCGCCCTGGTCGTGGGGCCCAACCTGCCGGGCGCCCGCTCGGCCGCGGCTCTCGACCTCCGTCACATCACGCAACCCGGAGCCAGCCAGCGCACCACCATCAGCCCGCTGGTCGACATCCGCTCCCAGCTCGTGAAGCCGGCCGACGTCGAGCTGTTCACCGTCACCTCGCCGACCCGGACCTACTGGCGCCTCACGTCGCTCGACACCTTCGACGGCGCCATCTGGTCGGCCAACCAGTCCTACCGGACGGCCGACGTCGAGCTGCCCTCGTCAGCCGCAGCTGCGCCTGCCGGCGTGGCGCCGGGCGTGAAGCAGGCCTTCAGCATCTCCAACCTGGCCAGCGTGTGGGCGCCGGCCGCCTACCGTCCGAGCCGCCTGGTCGGGCTCCCGGGTGCGAGCTACAACCCCGAGTCGGGCAGCATCATCACCCCGTCGGCCACCCCGGACGGGCTGACCTATCAGGTGACCTCGGACATACCGCATCTCGACGCCTCCGAGCTGGCCCAGGACGGACCGCCGCCCGCCGGCACCGACATCTCCCACTACCTCCTGCTCCCGAACGGGATCCCGGACTCGATCCGCCAGACCGCGGCGCAGATCGTGCGAGGCGCGAGCTCCGATTACACCAAGGCGCTCGCCCTCCAGAACTGGTTCCGGGACAACTTCCGGTACAGCCTGAACGTCCCGCCCGGTCACGACGACAACGCCATGCTGCGCTTCCTCTCGGCGCGGCAGGGTTACTGCGAGCAGTTCGCCGGCACGTTCGCGGTGATGGCGCGGTCGCTCGGGCTGCCGACGCGGGTCGCCGTGGGCTTCACGCCGGGACAGCTGGAGTCCGACGGCTTCTACCATGTCCGGGCCCTGAACGCCCACGCCTGGCCCGAGGTCCTGCTCGGCCGGTACGGGTGGGTCAGCTTCGAGCCGACACCCGGACGGGGTGAGCCTGGCGCCGAGGCCTACACCGGCGTGGCAGCCGCCCAGGCCGGGCCCGTCGACACGCCCGCCCAGAGCGCCGCCGGCACACCGGCGGCTCCCACGCCTCCCACGCCTGCACCCCCCGTTCCAGTGAAGCCTCCCCCCAACGTCGTGCACGCTGGTCCCACGGCTCATCACGCCGCCCACTTCCCGGTCGCCGGCGTCACCGCGGCAGCGATCGTCGTCGCCCTGGTCCTGGCGTGGGGCGTCGGCATCCCGCTGCTGGCCAGACGACGACGCCTTCGGCGTCGCGCCGCCGCCCAGGGTGCCGAGCGGGTCATGGTCGCGTGGTCCGAAGCCGCCGACTCCCTCGCCCTCGTGGGATCCGGACGCCGACGGTCGGAGACCATGCAGGAGCACGCCCGCCGAACGGCCCGATCCCCCGGCACTCCCACGGAGGTGGCTCCCGAGCTCTCGTCCCTGGCGCGAGATGCCAGCGTCGCCAGCTATGCCGCCGGCCCGCCGGACGCCGAGGTCGTCAACAGGTCTGTCGTGGCCGCGGCGGTGATCGAGGGGACGGTGTGGAAGCGGGCAACCCGGTGGCAACGGCTGCGCTGGCGACTCGATCCGCGTCAGCTGATCCGGATCAACGGACGGGACGGCAGACAAGACGGCGCCGATCCCGATCGCCGACTGGGCGAGCGCGCGTGGCAGCGCCGTCGGGGCGGTGATGGAGCCGGGACGGGTCCCCGTCGAAGGCGTCCCACCGAGGCATCGCGCTCCTAGCCGGTCACTCCCAATGGCACACCGGGTCTGGTGCGACGGTCAGTCGCTGCGCTTGAAGCGCTCGCGGAGACGACGCTGGGTGTCTCCCAGCGTCTCCGACAGCCCCTGGGCCCGCACCGACTTGGTCACCTGTTGCCAGCCCGCCCGGCCCATGTTGCGCAGGTTGCGCTCGAAGTAGATGGCCGAGAACAGCATGATGAAGAAGCCCAGGAGCCCGAGCAGCAGCGACGTCGAGAACCACACCACCAGGATCGCCAGGCCACCGAGGAAGGCGAGCGCCGACCACTTGCAGTTGCGGCCCGCATGGCGGTACACGGTCTCCCGCCGCACCCGAGCAGCGAAATCCGGATCGTGCTCGTAGAAGTTGCGCTCGATCTCGTGAAGGATCCGCTGCTCTTCTTCGGAAAGCGGCACAACCGCCCCCTTGCCACCCCTCGACGTCGGTGTCTTCTCGCCTTCAATCTTCGCGCAGCGGCTCCGCTACAACAACGCGTTCTGGCACCACTGCTCCCATGGACGCCCCGCCGGGGGAATCGGCCCAGGCTCGTGTGCTGCACCGCGGGCCCACCGGACTAGTCGGACCCGGCCCGTCAAGACCGGGGACCCCACTGGGTGTCGCCCCTCCGCTTGACATCGACCCCGTCCGGGCCGGCGAGCGAGGCGGGCCCGACGGCCTCGCTACCGAACCGAGCTCGGACCGCATCGAGGGCTCCTGACGCGGCGCTGTCCCGATCGCCGGGCCCCTCGCCAAGGTCACCGAAGCTGAGCTGTCGGGCCCCTCCGTCCGACCGGGCGGTCAGCCCCGACACGCTCACCCCCAGCAGGCGCACCCCGGGGCCCACGTCCACGGCGTCGAGCAGCTCGGACGCCACCCTGGCGATGACCGACGCCTGGTCGACCGGGTCCGCCAAGCTGTGCGAGCGGGTGATCGTCGACATGTCGCCAAAGCGCACCTTCAACGTCACCGTCCGGCCCGCCCTGTCACCGCTTCGCAGTCGGGCAGCCACCGCGTCCGACATGCGTACGACCTGACGGCGCAGGCTCGTCACGTCGTGGTCGTCGTGAGCGTAGGTCTCCTCGTGCCCGATCGACTTGACGTCGCGATCCGGCTCGACCGGCCGGCGGTCACGAGCCCAGGAGAGCTCGTGCAGCTGGCGACCCAGGGCCTGACCGACGGTGATGACGAGTGTCTCGACGGGGACGGCCGCCAGGTCGCCCACCGTCGACACCCCGAGGCGGCTGAGCCGGGCGCCCGTCACGGGCCCCACGCCCCACAAGGCTGACACCGGCAGCGGGTGGAGGAAGGCGAGCTCGGCGTCGAGCCCGACGGCGACGACCCCGGCACCAGCCCGGGGCCCGTCCGGGGTGGCGACAGGCTTCGCCGCCCTGGACGCCAGCTTGGCCAGCAGCTTCGAGCGGGCCACCCCGACCGACGACCACAGGCCGAGCTCGTCGTGCACCCGCCCGCGCACGGCATGGGCGATCTCGGTGCCGGATCCGAACAGCCGGTGGGCCCCCTGCACGTCCAGGAACGCCTCGTCGAGCCCGATGCCCTCGACCAAGGGCGTGAACGAGGTCAGCACCTCGTGCAGCCGATGGCTGACTGCGGCGTAGAGGTCGAAGCGCCCGGGCAGGAAGAGCGCCTGCGGACACAGACGGCTGGCTTGCACCGACGGCATCGCCGAGCGGATCCCGTAGGCCCGGGCCTCGTAGGAGCAGGACGCGACCACGCCGCGCGATCCCGACCCGCCGACGATGACGGGTCGGCCCGCCAGAGCGGGATCGTCGAGGACCTCGACGGCTGCGTAGAACGCGTCCATGTCGAGATGCAGGATGTCGAGGTGGGAGGATTCGGGCCGTTCGGCCACCGGACCGGTCAGAGCCGGACCACGTCGAGGCGACGGACGTCGTCGCCCTCGAGGCGGTAGCGGTACGAGCTCTCTCGGCGCCGGGGCCCCGCCGGGACCTCTTCAGCCGGCCGCCGCTCCGCCAACCACGCCACGAGCGGTTCGGCCACCCAGGGGCGACAGCCCTCGAGCAGCGGCTCGGCAGCATCCCAAGGTACGAACCGGGCGTCGACCACGATCCCGTCGGGGTCGTTGACGGCCAGCTCCCCTGAGTACGACACGGCCAGGTGCACCTCGACGCGCAACAGCCAGCCCAGGCTCTCGGCCAGCGCCTCGACCAGGTACACGGGTCCGGCCCACTCGTCGACGAGGAGGCCCGTCTCCTCGTCCACCTCCCGGGTGAGACCGCCCCGGACCGATTCCCCGCCGCTCACGTCGATCACGCCACCGGGCGGCGACCAGTCCAGTGAGCCGTCACGCCGCCGGTTCTGGACCAGGAGGAGGCCGTCGTGGCTCTCGACCAGTCCACCGGCAACCAGCCACTCACGCACCGAAGCATTCTGCCCTCCGGAGCCCTGCCGGTGCCGGGAGGGACGGGACATCGGTGTGCCGCCGGGGAGTGGCGCCGTCACCACCCCCGAGAATCGACCGCCGGTAAAGTGGGCTTATGTCACAGGGTGTGTCGCTGCTCGAGCGCCTTCGGGTGCGCCAGTGGCGCATCACACCCCAGCGGCGGACGGTGGCCGAGGTCCTCCACGGCGATCACGTCCACCTGTCGGCCGACGAGGTGTTCGCCGCCGCCCGCCACCGCCTCCCGGAGATCTCGCTGGCCACCGTGTACAACACGCTGAACGAGCTCGTCGCCATGGGCGAGGTGAGGGAGGTCCGGGCGGGTACGGGGGTCACCCGCTACGACCCCAATGCCCACGTCCGCCACCATCACCTGGTCTGCACCGGTTGTGGCGCCATCTTCGACGTGCGCCCGGAGGGCACCGGAGGTTTGCGGCTCACGGGGTCGGACCGACACGGGTACCGGGTGGACGAGGTCGAGGTGGTCTTTCGCGGACGCTGTCCTGACTGCGCCTCGGCGCCACGAAGCGACTCCCTGGCCTGATCGCGGGCCCGCGGTCCGACCGTCGAGCAGTCAGCCGGTCAGGCGCAGCCGACGGAATCCTTCGGCGTAGGGCACACCGGCCTGGCGACCGCTCTCCTCCGCCCGTTCCCGGATGACGGCGCGCAGCCACTCTCCCGTCTCGCTCAGCTGGCTGCGGTGGCAGAGCACCGCGTCGAGCTTGACGTCCAAGGTGGCCGAGACGTCGACCCACACGTCCGGCTCGAGCGTGCCCGAGAGATACACCACCTCGACCTGGTGCGGCGGCCCGGTCTCGGGGAAGTAGAGCGGCAGGGCAGCTGCCGGGGCCACGGCATCGAGCGCGGTCCAGCCCACGACCCGGTGGTCCAGGTGGTTGTAGTAGTCCTGGCCGAACATGACCGCCTGTGGATCCGGACACACGACCACCTGGGGACGCACCTTCCGAACCATGGCGACCAGCTCGCGCCGCAGTTGCGTCCCGTTCTCGAGCTCGCCGTCGGGATGACCGAGAAGGTGGTGACCGGTCAGGCCGACGAGCCTGGCCGCCGCCGCCACCTCTTCCACCCGGCGGGACGCGAGCTCGACCGGGTCGGTGGCGGGGTCCGACGAGCCCTTGTCGCCGCTCGTGCACACGACCGTGTGCACCTCGGAGCCGGCCGCGCTCCAACGAGCCAGCGTGCCGCCGCACGAGACCTCGGGATCATCTGGGTGGGCGTAGCACGCGAGCACGCTCGTCGGTGCCTCACGGACCAACTCGGCCATCCGGCGAGCGTAGCCAGAGGCGAGCCGGTCAGGGACCTGTCACGGCCACCAGGCCGGAATCGAACAACGGAGCTGCGGCGCCGGCTAGGGCGCGCTCGACAGCGCCTTGGTGGCGCGATCGATCCCTTCGTCGTCGACGTCGTGGTGAGTCATCAGTCGCACCGTCCGCGGGGCGACGGTGCCGGCGAGCACGCCCTCGGAACGAAGGTGGTCGAGCAGCAGCGCCGGTCGATCGTGGCGGAAGATCACGATGTTGGTGAGAATGCGGGACACGTCGCATCCAGCGTCCGGCCAGCGCTCGACCACGGCCGCCGCGAGTCGCGCCGCCCGTCGGTGGTCGTCGGCCAGCCGCTCGATCATGCGGTCCAACGCCACCAGGCCGGCAGCGGCGATGATGCCGGCCTGGCGCATACCGCCACCGAGGCGGGCGCGTTCCGCCCGGGCCGCACCCATGAGATCCTCGCTGCCGGCGAGCATCGAGCCGACCGGCGCGCAGAGGCCCTTCGACAGGCAGCACATCACGGTCGTCACGCGCGCGGCGTACGCCGCCGCCGGGATGCCCGTCGCCACCTCGGCGTTGAACAATCGGGCTCCGTCCATGTGCACCGGGAGGCGTGGCGCCGCCTGCGCCACCGCCCCGAGCGCCTCGAGCGACCAGGGACGTCCGCCGGCGTGCATGTGGGTGTTCTCGACCGCGACCATGCTGACCCCGGGCTGGTGATGCTCGGCGGCCTGGTGCGCCCAAGCCACGTCGTCCTCTGACAGCGGGCCGTCGTCGTCGCTCACGGTGTGGAACTGGATGCCGGCGTTGCGGGCGCCGCCGCCGTGCTCGTGCACGACGACGTGCTGGCGGCGGCCGGCTACGACGACCGTGCCGGGCTCGGCAAGCACCCGCAGTGCCACCTGATTGCCCATGGTCCCCGAGGGGACGAACAGGGCCGACTGCTTGCCGACGCGCGCCGCGAACGCTTCCTCCAGCGCGTTGACCGTCGGGTCCTCCCGGTACACGTCGTCGCCCACGTCGGCGTCGGCCATGGCGCGGCGCATCTCGGGGGTGGGTCGGGTCACGGTATCCGAGCGGAGGTCGACAAACCCGTCGCGCATCGGAGCCAGGGTATCGCCGGCCATCGAGCACCTGCGCCCCCGGCCTCACGCCGGGCAGGCCGCGCCACGAGCGGGCGCCGCCGTGATCGCCCCGCCGCACATGACGCCCACCCGCGATAGACCGTTCACGTGGCGGACCTCGACGAGCTTCTCCAGATCGCCGTCAACGTGGCCCGATCGGCGGGCGATCTTCTTCTCGACGGCCTCCATCGGGCCCGCACGAGCGTCCGCACCAAGTCCTCCCGCACCGACATGGTCACCGAGATGGACCTCGCTAGCGAGTCCCACATCGCCGGGTTCCTCCATCGTCACCGGCCGCGCGACGCCATCCTCGGCGAGGAAGGGGCGCGACGGGAGGGCAGCACGGGAGTCCGGTGGATCGTCGACCCGCTCGACGGGACGACCAACTACCTGTACGCCGTGCCCGCCTTCGCCGTCTCGATCGCGGCCGAGGTCGACGGTCAGGTCGCCGCGGGCGTCGTCCACGACCCCTCGCACGCCGAGAGCTTCCTCGCCATCAAAGGCGTCGGAGCCTGGCTCTCGGGCCCCGGCGACGTCGGCTCCGCGACCAGCGAACGGCGGGCTGGGCCGCCGTCGGACGGCCGGACGCGACTCCGGCTCGATGCGCCGCCCACGCTGGCCGACGCCCTGGTGGGCACGGGCTTCAACTACGACGCCGCCCTGCGGGCCCGCCAGGCCGAGATCCTCACCCGGGTGCTGCCCGTGGTGCGCGACATCCGCCGGGCGGGCGCCGCCGCCCTCGACCTGTGCTGGGTCGCCGCCGGGCGCCTCGACGCCTTCTTCGAGGCGGGTCTCCAGCCCTGGGACTGGGCCGCGGGTGCCCTCGTCGCCGGCGAGTCGGGCGCCTGGGTCGGTGACCTCGAGGGTGGACCACCATCGGCGTCGATGACGCTGGCCGCCGCGCCTGCGCTGGCCGCTCGCCTACGGGCGCTCCTCGTCGAGGCCGGCACCGGGACGGCCCCTCTCGATGCCCCGGGCTGAGAGCGGGCCTGGCGTCACTCGAAGAAGACCTCAGCCACGTCCCGGACCAGCTGCTCGTCGACGGTCTTGAGCTCGACCAGGGCGTCGTGCAGCGGCACGCGGACGATGTCGTTCGATCGGAGAGCGACCATCGTGTCGAAGGCGCCCGCATGGACGGCATCGATGGCCGCCACCCCGAAGCGCGTCGCCAGGACCCGGTCGTAGGCCGTTGGCGTGCCGCCCCGCTGCACGTGGCCGAGGATCGTCACCCGGGACTCGAACCCGGTGCGCCGCTCGATCTCCTCGGCGAGGAGGTTGCCGATTCCCCCCAGGCGCTCGTGACCGAAGTGGTCGACCGAGGACGATGCCAGCTGCAGCGTGCCCGCCTCGGGCTTCGCCCCCTCGGCGACCACCACGATGGACGCGAACCGACCCTTCTGGTGGCGCCGCTTGAGGCTCTCGCACACGGCGTCGATGTCGAAGGGCCTCTCGGGAACCAGGATCTCGGCCGCGCCGCCGGCGATGCCGGCGTACGTCGCGATCCATCCGGCGTGTCGGCCCATCACCTCGCACACGATGACCCGGTCGTGGGACTCCGCCGTCGTGTGGAGGCGGTCGATGGCGTCGGTGGCGATCTGCACGGCGGTGTGAAAGCCGAAGGTCACCTCCGTCGCCGACAGGTCGTTGTCGATCGTCTTGGGCACGCCGACCACCGACAGACCCTCCCCCGAGAGCCGATGGGCCACCCCGAGGGTGTCCTCGCCGCCGATGGCGATCAGGGCGTCGAGGGAATGGTGGGCCACGGTCTCGCGCACCCCCGCCACACCGCCGTCGACCTTGTAGGGGTTGGTGCGGGAGGTACCGAGGATCGTTCCTCCTCGGGGAAGGATGCCTCGGCACCGCTCCACGTCCAGCGGGACCGTCCGTCCCTCGATCGCTCCTCGCCAGCCGTCGGCGAGGCCGACGAAGCCGTCTCCGTAGGCCACCTCGCCCTTGCGAACCACGGCCCGGATCACCGCGTTGAGCCCCGGGCAGTCGCCGCCGCCCGTCAGCACGCCGACTCGCACCGGCTCACCTCCTCGTCACACTCGCCGTTTGGGCTCGGTCGCCTTGCTCAGCAAGCCGACCTCCCGCTCGAAGTCACCCACATCCTCGAAGCCCTTGTACACGCTGGCAAAGCGCAGGTAGGCCACCTCGTCCAGACGGCGGAGCCGGTCGAGGACGGCAACGCCGATCTGCTGGCTGGTCGGCTCCGGACCGAGCAGCCGCATGGCCTCCTCGACCTCGCCGGCCAGGGCATCCAGGGCCTCGTCGCTCACGGGCCGGTTCTTGGTGGCTGCCCGCACACCCACGACGACCTTGGACCGCTCGAACGGCTCCCGGTCGCCCGATCGTTTGACGACCATCAGCGCCGCTTCCTCGATGCGCTCGAAGGTGGTGAACCGACGCCCGCAGGTCGCGCACTCCCGCCGGCGGCGTATGGCCCCGCCGTCGTCAGCCAATCGGGAGTCCACCACCCGGTCCTCGAAGCTCGAGCACGTCGGACAGCGCATGAGCGCGGACGCTATCGCTCCCATTGCACCGACGCGTCGTGTCTCCGGTGTCCTCGTGTGTCCGGCCGTCATCGCGGCCGGACGCCGGATCAGGGCAGGACGAGGCGCTGTCCGGCCTGGAGAGAGCCCCCCGGAACCTGAGTGGACAGCTGGTCCACGAGCGGGCGGGGATCCCGGTCGGGCTGCAGATGGCGGGCGATGCTCCACAGCGTGTCGCCGGGCTGGCCGATGTAGACCCGGGTACTGGCAGCCGCCGCCGCCGGCGTC
>JBPYEZ010000193.1:0-20930 GCA_051984395.1 Acidimicrobiales bacterium
CCTCGACCAGGCGGGCACCCGAGGTGGCCATGACCTCGGGGATGCGAAAGCCGCCCCCGATCTCCACCAGCTCGCCCCGGCTGACCACCACGGCGCGGTCCCGAGCCAGCGCGGTCAGCACCAGCGCAACGCCGGCGGCTCCGTTGTTGACGACGAGGGCGGCCTCGCCGCCAACAGCGCGCGCCAACAATGTGGCCGTGTGGGACTGGCGCGATCCGCGCCGGCCCGTCTCCAGATCGAGCTCGAGGTTGACGCCCCTGGCGGCAGTCGTCTCCGTCGTCGGCCCCAGCGGCGCCCGGCCCAGGTTGGTGTGCAGCAGCACACCGGTGGCGTTGATCACCGGCCCCAGGAGGGTGCGGGAGAGCGACGCAGCTCGGGCGGCAGCCGAGCCGGGGTCGCGGGCCGCGATTGCCTCCCGGGCCACGTCGACCAGCAGCGGATGCGGCAGGCCGGTGTCGGCGAGGCTCCTGGCCAGCGAGTCCACCGATGGAGGCCGCACCCGGCGGAGCCTACCGGGGGGCTTGTTCTGGCGGCTGGCTGGCCGTGCCACCATAGGGGCCACAAATGAGACGGCTACTGCGTCCGCTGGCCGTGCTGGGGCTCTCAGTGGTGATCGTTCCGCTCGCTGTGGGTGGCACGGTGCTCGCTTCGTTCCTCTATCTGCCCCTCCCTGCGGCCCTTCCTGCCACCAAGCCCGGCGCGTCCGAGGTGAGCCACCTTCTCGATGCCAGCGGCCACGAGTTCGGGCAGTTCCACGCCTTCGGCGAGAACATCCCCGTCTCCGAGCAGGACGTCCCGCCCGTGCTGGACCACGCCGTGATCGCGTCCGAGGACCGCAACTTCTACGGCGAGGGAGCGCTCTCGCCGACCTCGCTCATGCGCGCCGTGATGGCCAACCTCCGGGGCACCGTCCAGGGCGGGTCCACGATCACCCAGCAGTACGCCAAGAACGCCTACACGAGTGGACAGCGGACGATCCTGCGCAAGCTCCAGGAGGCGATCCTGTCGGCCCAGGTGAGCAGGCAGCTCCCCAAGCACGAGATCCTCTTCCGCTACCTCTCGACCATCTACTTCGGTGAAGGGGCGTACGGCGTCGGCGCCGCGTCCGAGGCGTATTTTCGAAAGCCCGTGAGCCAGCTCGACGCGTCCGAGGCGGCCATGCTGTCGGGCCTCATTCCCGCCCCCAGCTACTACGACCCTCTCTCCAGCCCGGAGCTGGCCGAACAGCGTCGCGTGACCGTCCTTGGCCTGATGCGGGACCAGCATTACCTGACCCCCGACGAGTATGCCGCCGCCATCGCCGAGCACGTGACTCCGGCGGCGCAGGCCAAGAACGGCGTGCCGGCCACCGTCTTCTACCCGCCGGAGCAGCCGCAGATCGCCTATCCCTATTTCGAGGACTACGTACGCCGCTACCTCCTGGCCAAGCTGGGGCCGGGTGAGGTCTTCCACGGGGGCCTCCGGGTCCAGACGACGCTCGACCCGGCTGTCCAGAGCGCGGCCGAGAACACGGTGGCGAACAAGCTGAACGGGACGAAGCCACCCGTCGACATGTCGCTGGTGTCGGTCGAGCCCACCACCGGCTACGTCAAGGCCATCGTGGGTGGGCGCGACTTCGGTGCCTCGCAGATCAACCTGGGCCTCGGCGGGTGCCCAGCCCGACCGCCGCCCACGATCCAGGAGCAGGTCACCCCGACCTGCTGGGGCGGCGGGGCAGTGGTCGGCGGCGGCGGCGGCCGCCAGCCAGGCTCGGCGTTCAAGGTGTTCACCCTGGCCACGGCCCTCTCCAAGGGGTTCCTCCCCAGCCGCACCTATCCCGCGCCCGACGTCTTCCAGCTGCCCAACTGCTCCGGTCCGGGCTGCACGATCCACAACGCCGAGGGACAGGGCGGTGGCCCGGCGAGCATCGCCAGCGCCACCTGGGCGTCCATCAACACGGTCTACGCCCAGATCATCCGCGACACCGGCGTGCGCGACGTGGCCGAGATGGCCAAGCGCATGGGGGTCACCAGCGCCCTCTACAACCCCCAGCAGTACGGCCTCTCCTACACCCTCGGCGTGATCGGCGTCTCGCCGCTCGACATGGCGTCGGCCTACGGCACGTTCGACAACCACGGCCTCAGGATGGAGCCGTCGCCGGTCATCAAGGTGACCGACTCGACCGGAAGGGTGCTGCTCGACAACTCGCACCCGAGCGGAGAGCAAGTCGTCAGCCGGCCGGTCGCCGACAACGTGACCGACATCCTCAAGGGCGTCATCTCGCAGGGCACCGGCAATCCCAACGCCGTCCTCGGACGGCCGGCGGCGGGCAAGACAGGCACCACCGAGGGCTTCCACGACGCCTGGTTCGTGGGCTACACCCCGACGCTGTCCACGGCCGTCTGGATGGGCAACTCCGACTCCGAGACCACGTCGCTGACCGGGATCAACGGCGTCTCCGAGGTCTACGGGGGGACCATCCCCGCCCAGGCCTGGCACGACTTCATGATCCAGGCCCTCCAAGGGGTGCCGGTCACCGACTTCAGCCAACCGCCGCCGCTGATCGCCCCGCCGCAGTCTCAGGGGGTCTCGCAGGGGTCACAGCAGACTCCGGACCAGACCGGGCAGGGTGGCCCCTACATCGAGCAGCCCGGGACGCCCCAGGCCCAGGAACCGACGACCACCACGGCGCCATCGCCACCGGGGACCACGACGACGACCGGACCACCGCCCCGCGGCGGCACCACCACGACGACCGTGCTGCTACCGAGGCCGTAGGTCCGGCCCCGCTGCACAGCGGGTCCGAGCTGTCAGGGCTTGGGGCCGGCGGAGGAGGGAGAACCGCCGGGGCAGCTGAGGACCTGCTCGCACGCGGACTGGATGGGAACACCGAAGTAGACCCCGTCCGAGCTGAAGCCGAGCGGGCTGTACGAGCGTGACGCGACTCCCACGACGTCGCCCTGGGCGTTGATGAGGGGACCACCCTGGAAGGAGTTGCCGACGGCGGCGTCGCTCTGGATCACGTTGGAGGAGGCGTCGGCCACGGTCCCCCCGGTGATCGAGCCGCCCGACGCGCCGAGGCCGGAGACGGCGTAGATCCGGTCGCCGACCTTCACCGGCGAGTCACCGCTGGCGAAGTTGACCGTCTTCACGTTGTCCTTGTTGAGCGTGAGCAGGGCGAGGTCCTTGGCCGGCTGCCACGACGACAGCGTCGCCGGAGTGTCCGTGTCGCCCTTTCGCACATAGATCGTGGGAGCAGGCTGGTGCGCCGCCGCCTGGACCGTGTTGTAGGAGGTGAGCAGCAAAGTCTTGCCGTTGCTCGAGGACACGGCGAAGGCCGATCCCACCGAGGGCGCGCCGTTGGCGTCGACGGTGTGCACGAACCACACCGAGGCCTGCGTCTGCTTCAGCAGGTTGGCGAGGGCGCCGCCCTGTGACTGCACGCTCTGTATCGGTCCGAGAGAGCGCTGGATCGCCGACTGGGCGTTCGCCTGATCGGCCTGGATGGTGCCCACGGCGGTCTTGAAGCGCTGGTCGAACCCGTCGACGAACGAGCCCACCCGTTGCTCGGTCTGGTTCTGACGGTACTGGTAGTACGCGTACAGGATCGTGCCGCTCAAAGCAGCTCCCACCGAGGCGGCCACGATCAGGGAGACCATGCCCCGAACGGTCTTGGGGAGGAGCCGCTCCCGCCAGCTGACCGGTTCGGGCGCCGTTGCCAACGCCGCCCCCGCCGCCCCTGCTGCCCCTCCTGCCGCCGCCCTCGGCGCGGCCCCGGCTGCCGCTTCCCTCGGCGCGGCTCCGGCTGCCGCTTCCCTCGGCGCGGCTCCGGCTGCAGCTGCCCTCGGCGCGGCTCCGGCTGCAGCTGCCCCGGCTGCCGCTGCCCCGGCTTCGGCAGCCCTCGGCGCGGCCCCGGCTGGGCGACGCCCGCCGCGCGCCCCCCGGTCGGCGATCTTGTCGGGCGCATTGGGCCCTTTGCCCGCATTCGCCGCTTTGGGTGGCGGGACCGCGTTGGCGCCGTTGGCGTCATCGAGCGCCTCGACGTCGAACGGCGCCTCGCTCGCCAACCGACCTGCTTGGCCGGGCATCCTGGCCGGCGGCGGCGGAGGGACTGGCTTCCGCGGGGAAGCTGCGTCCCGACGCGGGGGGACGTCCCTCGGCGGTGACCCGTCACCTCGGGCTGGGGGCACATCCCGACCGGCGCGCCGCTCGCTGGGCGGAGCTGTGCTCCGCCCGCGCTGAGCTGGTCGACCGCGCCGGGTGTCGTTCCCCAGCTCCCCTGCTCTCGACCCGGGATCATCCGGGTCGAGCTTGCTGCTCCCCATTGGGCCCCGAGGGTAGCTCCTCGTGGACGCGGCGATGAACGTGGCCTGGCCTGACGGCCGGATCGGTAGGTGATTCTCAGCCCGCGTCGAACTAGAACTGAGTCATGCCCGACCGAGACACCGGAAGCCGGCGGCCGGTCTCGCTGGCCAAGGCCGCGGAATATCTCGAGCTCCCGACCGCCTCGGTCGAGGCGTTGGTCGACACCGGGTACCTCGCGGCGCTGGGCACGGGGGCCGGCGGGCCCGAGTTCGCCCTGGTCGACCTCAAGGCCTTCCTCGCGCGCAATGCCGAGAACGGATCAGGCAACATCCTCGACGCCGCACTCGACAGCGTCGATCCCCAGACGCTGCTCGATGCTCTCGACGGGCGTTCCGAGGAGATGGCCAGGAGGGCGTTCGAGATCTTCTCGACCGTGTTCCCGGAGTCCCGAGGCTGGTCGCTGTCCGAGCAGGCGCGCTTCGTCGATCAGGCCCGGGCTCGCTTCGAGGCGATCCTCGCCGTCACCGGACAGGGGGCCGAGGTCGACGAGGCGCTGGTCGGCGACCTCCAGGAGGTCGGAGCGAGCGCCGCCTGGGCCGGCTCGCCGCTCCCCCAGCTCCTCGTGGTGCTGCGGATCTCGCGAGACCTCGTCGTCCAGACCTCGGTCGAGCTGGCCGAGGAGCGCGGCCGTCACTGGGGTCTGGCGCTGTCGCTGCTGCTGACCCGCGTCCTGCCGGCGATGGATCGGCTGACCGACGCGCTGGCCCAGGGTTACTGGGCGGCGGTCGTCGAGGAGCAGAAGGAGAGCAGGGCGCGCTACGAGAACGTCGTCGAGCACTCCTTCAGCGGCATGTGGGAGGTCGATCTCGACGGGCGGATCCAGTACGCCAATCCCGCCCTGGGGATCATCCTCGGTCGCCCGACGGCCGGGTTGGTGGGCACCCCGCTGACCGACATCGTCGTCCCCCTGGACCCGAGCTCGAAGCTCGACGCGCTTGTCACCGAGCCGCTCGAGGGCGCCGAGGTGATCGAGCTCACGATCGTGCGGGCCGACGGCGTCCGGCGGGTCCTCGAGGTTCGCACCGTGCCCCGCTATCACGACGCCGAGCTCGTGGGCTTCCAGGGGGTGGTGCGCGACACCACCACCGCGCACGACCTGGAGGCGGAGAAGAACGAGTTCCTCGCCCTCGTCACCCACGACCTGCGGACCCCGCTCAGCACGATCCTGGGCCTGGGGTCCACCCTCGAGGCCCATGGTCGGGAGCTCGGGCCCGACCACATCCAGCGCACGGGCGAGTCGATCCGCCGGCACGCCGAGCGCATCGCCCGTCTGGCCGACGACCTCTACGACGTGAGCCGGCTGGAAGCCAGCTCGCTGCTGCTGGCGCCCCGACCGGTCGACCTGGCCCGGGTCGTCGACGTGGCGCTTCATTCGGTCGATCTGGTCTCGAACGATCCTCGCCCCTCGGTCGAGGTGCAGGTGCCGGCGGGCACGGCCGTGCTGGCCGACCCGCGGCGACTGGAACAGGTCATGGCCAACCTGGTCGAGAACGCCCTGGTCCACGGCGCTCCGCCGGTCACCGTCGAGCTCCGTCGCGCCGATCCTGCCGAGGTCGAGGTGGCGGTGGTGGACCGCGGCGGCGGTGTCGCCGCCACCATGATCCCGAGACTGTTCAACCGGCTCCAGATCCTGGGCCTGCGCGAACGCGATCGGGCGAGGGGGACCGGCCTCGGTCTCTCGCTGGTACGGGGCCTGGTCGAGGTCATGGGCGGCCGGGTCTGGTACGAGCCGGGCGCGGACGGTGGGGCCTGCTTCGCGGTGACCCTTCCCGTGCCGCACCAGGCCGCATCGATCGACAGCTGACCGACCGCTCGGGCGGCCCTGTCCGAGCCACGGGGCCGACCGGCGATGCGACCCGACGAGGTCAGCCGTCGAGGGCGGCTTCGACGTGATCGAGCATGCGAGCCGTACAGCCCGACATCTCGACCAGCGGGAGGATCTCGTCGGCCACTCGACCGGCGATGGTGGCGAATGCCTCTGCGGTCGGCCCCTCGCCGTCCAGGGCCACCGGGCGCCCGCTGTCGCCTCCCGCGGCCACCTCGGGGTCGAGCGGCACGGAGCCGATGAGGGGAGCGCCGATCTCCTCCGCCACGCGCTGGCCTCCGCCCGCTCCGAACAGCGGGTAGGACCGGCCGTGCTCGCAGACGAAGGCTGTCATGTTCTCGATCACGCCGGCCACGCGCAGGTAGCCCTTGCGGGCCATGTCGGCGGCCCGGGTGGCGACCTTGGCCGCGGCCAGGGCCGGCGTGGTCACGATGATGAGCTCGGTGCGCGGCAGCATGCGAGCGAGGCCCATCTGGATGTCGCCGGTTCCCGGCGGCATGTCGACGAGGAGGTAGTCGAGCCCGCCCCAGCGGACGTTCTCGATGAAGTGCTGGAGGGCCCGGTTGAGCAGCAGTCCCCGCCACATGATCGCCTCGTCCTCGCCCTGGGCCAGAAAGCCCATCGACACCACCTTCAGCTGCCCCGAGCCGACAGGCTTGGTGACCGGGATCATCGACCACGCCTCGGTCGTCCCCTCGGCCTCGATGCGTGCGTCGACACCGAGCATGCGGGGGATCGAGAAGCCCCAGATGTCGGCGTCCAGCAGCCCCACCGTGAGGCCCCGCGCCGCCAAGGCGGCGGCGAGGTTCACGGTGACCGACGATTTGCCTACCCCGCCCTTCCCCGACGCCACGGCCACCACCCGGGCGCTGGCGGGGATCTCGGTCTCCGCCGGCTGCTCACGCGCCTTCCATCGGGCCCGCGCCATCACCCGGCTGCGCTCCTCACCGGTCATCTCCGCCATGCGGACCTGCACCGAGTCCACCCCCGGGATGCCGCCGACCCGCGCCTCGATGTCACCGCGCAGCTGGGTGCGCAGGGGACAGCCGGCGATCGTCAGGGCCAGCTCCACCTCGACGGCGCCGCTCTCGGCCACGTGCACCCCGCGGACCATGCCGAGGTCCACGACGTTGTCGCCGAGCTCGGGGTCGATGACGCCGCGGAGAGCGTCGATGACGCCGTCGTGGGGGGGAGGGGAGACAGCCGTGGGGGGCACGCGTGAATTCTACCGGTCTCGACCAGTAGTATTCGCACGTGGCGAAGATCGGGGCACGACCGGCACCTGCGTTGCGGTCCCGGCGTCCTCTGTCAGCTGAACCGGCGGAGGGCGGCGATGGCGCCCCGCCCAGGGTGCCGAAGGCGCCGGCGGCCCGCCTGGCGGTGTTCAGAGCCCTGGGCGACAGGACGCGCTATGCCATCTACAAGGAGGTGGCGTCCTCGTCGGTCCCGCTGTCCACCTCCGACATCGCCGAGGTCCTCGACCTCCACCCGAACACCGTCCGACCGCACCTCGAGCGATTGCGGGAGGTCGGCCTGCTCCAGGTCGAGTCGGCCAGCCAGGGGAGCGTGGGCCGACCTCAGCACCGGTACATGCTCACCGCCGACGCTCCCTCACTCGGTCTCGAGCCGCCGGCGTACCCGGTGCTGGCGGATCTGCTCGCCCAGCTGGCGGCCGAGCTGGGCCCGAGGGACGACGACGTCGCCGAGGTCGGCCGGTCGTGGGGACGCCACGAGGCCGAGACCGTCGGCGACGCCAACGGGGAGGTGGGGAGCAGCGGAGCCTCGGGGAAGAGCCCGTGCGTCGCCGCCCTCGTGGCCGAGCTGGCCGAGCTGGGCTTCGACCCGACCACCGACTGCGCCGAGTCCGCGGCGACGGTCTCGTTCACCCGTTGCCCGTACCGCGAGCTGGCGGAGGCCCATCCGGAGCTCGTCTGCTGCCTGCACCGGGGCATCGTGGAGGGCATCGTCGAGCGGGTGGGCGGGGCCTCGGTCGCCAGTTTCGCCACCCTGGCCGATCGGGACCCCTGCCGGGTAGAGCTCGTCGTCCGGTAACCTTTCAGCAAGAGTTCGAGGAGGCGCGATCCGTGAGCATGACGTCAGTGAGCATCGGCCGGCGGCCCAGCCCCATCACGCTGACCGACCAGGCGACGACGAAGGTTTCGGACCTGCTCGCCCAGGAGGGGAACCCCGAGCTCGCCCTGCGGGTCGCCGTGCGGCCCGGCGGTTGCTCGGGCTTCAGCTACGAGATGTTCTTCGACTCCGAGCTGGAGGGTGACGACATCGTCCGCAGCTTCGGCCCGGTGAAGGTGGTCGTCGACCCGGCCAGCGCCGAGCAGCTCGCCGGCGCCACCCTCGACTACAAGGACGGCCTCCAGGGCGCCGGCTTTCACATCACGAACCCCAACGCCACCCGCACCTGCGGGTGTGGGTCCTCTTTCAGCTGACCCGCGACCCTCGGGGTCGCTGTCGAAGCAGTAGCGATGTCGGTCAGCCTGGTCGTTGACGGTCGCCCGGTCGAGGTCGCCGACGACGGGTCCTCACTGCTCGAGGTGCTTCGGGACCGGCTGGGCCTGCGCACGGCCAAGGACGGCTGCAGCCCGCAGGGCCAATGCGGGTGCTGCACGGTCTGGGTCGACGGGGCGCCCCGGGTCGCTTGCGTCACCCCGGCTCGCCGCGTGGCCGGCCGCAGTGTGACCACCCTGGACGGCCTCGACCCGGCGTGCCGGCAGAGCTGGGCCGAGGCGTTCTCCGCCACCGGGGCCAGCCAGTGCGGATTCTGCACGCCGGGCATCGTCATGCGACTGGCGGGACTGCAGGCGCGGGCCGAGGGGTCGATCGAGGAGCCGGCCGTCGAGCGCGCCCTGGCTGCCCACCTCTGTCGGTGCACCGGGTGGCGGACCATCCTCGACGCGGCCCACCTGGTCGGGAGCCGCCCGGCCGGCACGACCGGCGCCACTGCCGGTCGGGACCTCGCCGCGGCCGCCCACCGGGCCGCCCTCGAGGGCGGGACGCTCCAGACGGTGGGCCCGTCCGTGCCGCTCGGCGAGGGTGGCTTCGCCGACGACACTGCGCCCCTGGACGCGCTGGTGGCCGTGCCGGGCGCCGATGGCGGGTGGGTCGTGGCAGAGACGCTGCGGGAAGCCCGGGCCGCGGCCGGAAAGATCCAGGGTCGGCGCAGCACCGTCGAGCTCGGGCACCCGCTCGAGGTGCCGCCCGGCCGATGGCACCAGACCCTGCGCACCGCCTGGGTGGAGCCCGCCTATCTCGAGACGGACGCCTCGTGGTGCCGCCCCGGAGGCGAGCCGGCCTCGCCCCTGGCCAACGGCGGCGCCTTCGGCGCCAAGCTGGCGTCGCCGGCCCCCGAGGCCGCCCGCCGGCTGGCCGACGAGCACGGGCGTCCGGTGCGGGTCCTCCTCTCGCGCGAGGACACCGTCCGACTGGGTCCCAAGCGCCCTCCGGTGGCCGCGGGTGTCGGGCCGGACGGCGCGGGGGTGATGCGGATCGTGCGTACCCCTGGCGTGGCCGAGGCCGTCCGCTCGGTCGCGCCCAGGATCGTCGTCGAGGAGGTGGATGTCGCCGGCCCGCCGACATCGGGCGCCATCCGAGGTGCGGGCTGGGTGGAGGCGGCCGTCCTGCTGGCGGTGCTCTCTCGGGAACGAGCGGACGACTGTTCCGCGCCCGGTTCGAGCGCGCGGGTTGCGCTGGCGTCCGGGTCGGCTGCCGAGGCGTCGATAGCGCCGGACGGCAGCGTCGACGTGCGGGTGTCGTGCGGGCTGCCCCTCGATGAGGTGGTGCTGGGTTCCTACTGCACCGGTGCTGCCCACATGGCGCTGAGCTGGGTGCGGTCCGAAGGCCTGGCCGTCGACGACGAGGGCCGTCCGCTCGACCTGACCATCCGCTCGTTCGGGATCTTGGCGGCGCGCGACATGCCGGCGGTCCGCGTCGAGATCGCGCCCAGCGAGGGTGCTCCGGTCAACGGCTCCGACGCCGTCTTCGCGGCAGTGGCCGCGGCGGCCTGGATCGCCGACGGGCTGCCCCAGGACTGGCCCACCGGCGGGCCGGATTGCCGGCGCTGAGCGGCGGGGCCGGTCGGGTCAGAAAACCCAGCGCGGTTGTCCGAAGCGATAGCCGACGGAGCGGACGGTCTGGATGAGGTTGGCGTGCTCCTCGCCCAGCTTCGCCCGCAAGCGGCGGACGTGGACGTCCACGGTCCGCGCCCCACCGAAGTACTCGTAGCCCCACACCCGGCTGAGCAGGATCTCCCGGGTGAAGACCTTGCCCGGGTGGGTGGCCAGGAACCGCAGCAGCTCGTACTCCATGTAGGTGAGATCGAGCGGTCGACCCTCGACGGCGGCCTGGTAGGTCTCCAGGTTGAGCGCCAGTGGCCCGTGCTCGACCACCTCGGGTTGCGCCCCGCGTCCCGTGCGCACGAGCAGGTGCTCGAGGCGCGCGCCCAGCTCGGCGGGACGAAACGGGGTCAGACAGAAGTCGTCGAAGATGCCCTCTTTCAGCGGGAGGTCGGCCATCTGCTGGCCGCTGACCAGGACCAGGATGGGCTCGAGAGGAGGTTCCCGCTTGCGGAGCGCCCGGCACAGGGCGAAGCCGGCGGCGGCATCCTCGTCCACCGAGATCACGGCGCCCGCCCACCCCTCGACCGGCTCGCTCGCCGTGGCCTGCTCGGCCAGGGACGCGGCGCGCCACCGGTAGCCGGCCAGCTCGAGCGCCTGGACCAGGTTGGCGGGGGCCGGGTCCGGGAAGAGGAGGAGGGGCTCCACCGGTTCCGCTCGCTCCTACAGCTGGGGCAGGTAGCGGTCCAGCTCGAACTGGCTCACCTGCGTCTTGTAGTCGGCCCACTCGGCCCGCTTGTTCCGGATGAACCATTCGAACACGTGCTCGCCGAGGGTCTCGGCCACGAGCTCGGAGCCCTCCATGGTGGCGACGGCGTCGGCCAGGCTGGCAGGAAGGGAGCGGATGCCCTCGGACGCCAGCTCCTCGGGCGTCATGGCGTAGAGGTTGGTGGCGGCCTCCGGAGGCAGCTCGTAGCCCTCCTCGATGCCCTTCAGCCCTGCCGCCAGGACCACTGCGAACGCCAGGTAGGGGTTGCACGCGGGATCGGGTGCCCGGTACTCGATCCGGGTGGAGTCGACCTTGCCCCGTTTGATCACCGGGACGCGTACCAACGCCGATCGGTTGTTGCGGGCCCAGGAGAGGTGGACCGGGGCCTCGTAGCCGCGTACCAGGCGCTTGTAGGAGTTGACCCACTGATTGGTGACGGCGGTGATCTCCGCCGCGTGCCGCAGCAGCCCGGCGATGAACCCCTTGGCCACCTTGGACAGACCGTGCTCGTCCCCGGGGTCGTGGAAGGCGTTGACGTCGCCCTCGAACAGCGAGAAGTGGGTGTGCATCCCCGACCCCTGCACGCCGGCCATGGGCTTGGGCATGAAGCTGGCGTGCACGGCGCGCTCCTGGGCGATCTCCTTGACGACCAGACGCACGGTCATGACCGTGTCCGCCATGGTGAGGGCGTCGGTGTAGCGAAGGTCGATCTCGTGCTGGCTCGGAGCGTCCTCGTGCTGGGCGTACTCGACCGGAATTCCCATGTCCTCGAGGGTCAGCACGGTTCGCTTGCGCAGGTCGCCCGCCAGGTCCGCCACCGTGAGCTCGAAGTATGAGCCCGTGTCGAGGGGGCGGGGGGCGTGGGACGGGTCGGCGTCGGCGAAGTAGAAGTACTCGAGCTCGGGGGCGGCGTAGAAGGAGAACCCCCGCTCCCGGGCCCGCTCCAGGCAGCGGCGCAGCACGTGACGGGGACATCCCTCGAAGGGGGAGCCGTCGAGGTTGGAGATGTCGCAGAAGACCCTGGCCACCGACCCTTCGTCGGTGCGCCAGGGCAGGATCTGGAAGGTCTTGGGGTCGGGCCGGGCCAGCACGTCGCTCTCCTGGACCCGGCTGAACCCGTCGATCGAGGAGCCGTCGAAGGTCATGCCCTCCTCCAGGGCGTTCTCCAGCTCGGCGGGAGTGATGCTGAACGTCTTGGGCGTCCCCAGGACGTCGGTGAACCAGAGCTGGACGAAGCGGACACCCCGCTCCTCGACCATCCTCAGCACGTACTCCTCTTGGCTCTGCATCGCTGTCCTCCGGATGGCTGCCCTCGGGCTCGCCTCGACCGACGCGCACTAGTCTCGCAGGCGCCAGCCGCTCTGGACGCCCGGTTCACAGCATGTTCACACTGGGGCAACAGGCGGGAAATGCCGGGCCGAGAGGCTTTTGCCCGGCGCTCAGCAACGGCATCACGCCGAGCCACAGACAGCTGGCCGGGAGACCGGCCCGACGACACAGGAGGACCAGTGCAGGAACGCACGCCGGCCGAGGTGCTGCGCCTCGCCCAGGACGAGGAGATCGAGATCGTGGACTTCCGGTTCTGCGATCTCCCCGGGCTGACCCAGCATTTCTCCGTGCCCGTCGGCCAGCTCACCGAGGACGGCTTCGAGGAGGGCTACGGCTTCGACGGCTCCTCGATCCGGGGCTTCCAGGAGATCCAGGAGTCGGACATGATCCTGCTCCCCGACTCCAGCACCGCGGTCGTGGACCCCTTCCGCGAGCACCGGACGCTCAACATCAACTGCTTCGTCAACGATCCGGTGACCGGCGAGAGCTACACGCGCGACCCACGGTACGTGGCCAAGAAGGCAGAGGACTACCTGATCTCGACCGGCATCGCCGACACCGCCTACTTCGGTCCGGAGGCCGAGTTCTTCGTGTTCAACGACGTCCGCTTCGACCAGGACCAGCGGTCGGGCTTCTACTCGGTGGACTCCATCGAGGGCATCTGGAACTCGGGCAAGGACGAGGGTCCCAACCTCGGGTTCAAGCCCCGGTACAAGGAGGGCTACTTCCCCGTACCGCCGATGGACCACTTCCAGGACCTGCGCTCGCAGATGATCCTCACCATGCAGCGAATGGGGATCGACGTCGAGGTGCACCACCACGAGGTGGGCACGGCGGGCCAGGCAGAGATCGACATGCGTTTCGACACCCTGCTGTCGATGGCCGACAAGCTGATGCTCTACAAGTACATCGTGAAGTCGGTCGCCCGCGATGCCGGCTACACCGCCACGTTCATGCCCAAGCCGGTGTTCCAGGACAACGGCTCAGGGATGCACACCCACCAGTCGCTGTGGAAGGGAGGCGAGCCGCTCTTCTACGACGAGACCGGCTATGCCGGCCTGTCGGACGAAGGACGCTGGTACATCGGCGGCCTCCTTCGCCACGCTCCAGCGATCCTCGCCTTCGCCGCCCCGACGACCAACTCGTACAAGCGGCTCGTGCCCGGCTACGAGGCGCCCGTCAACCTCGTCTACTCCCAGCGCAACCGGTCGGCATGCTGCCGGATCCCGCTGTACTCCAAGAGCCCGAAGGCCAAGCGGGTGGAATTCCGACCCCCCGACCCGTCCTGCAACCCGTACCTCGCCTTCGCCGCCATGCTCATGGCCGGCCTCGACGGTGTGCAGAACCGGATCGAGCCGCCCGACCCGGTGGACAAGGACCTCTACGACCTGCCGCCCGAGGAGCTGGCTCTGGTTCCCCAGGTGCCCGGGTCACTCGATGCCGCGCTCGACGCGCTCGAGTCGGACCAGAAGTTCCTCCAGGTCGGGGGCGTCTTCACTCCGGACCTGCTCGAGACCTGGGTCGAGTACAAGCGGACGACCGAGATCGACGAGATCCGACTTCGGCCTCACCCCTGGGAGTTCATGCTCTACTACGACATCTAGGCTCTGACCTGGGCTTCCGTGAACCCAGCGAATCAGGGGCCAGGGTCGCGATGGCCGGCGGCGTGGTCCTCCCGGTGTGCCCCTCAGCGCACGGGGCGACGAGCTGAGGGCGGCTGCGTGGTGGTCGGGGCTGTCGTGATCCCGTTGGGCGCCACGATGCCGGCCAGGCTCACGAAGGCCGCGTCGGCGGCGTCCTGCACTCCGCCGAACGCTGCTGAGGTGTCCGCGTTGGTCAGGACGACGATCGTTGTCTGCTGGGCAGGGAGGTACCACGCCTCGCTGTTGTAACCGACGGTCTGCCCGTTGTGACCGAGGAAGCCGCCGGCGTTGGCGATCCCAAGGCCGTACTGCAGCGGTAGCCCGGTCGACTGACCGAGGTTCGGAAGAGGCGAGAAGACGATGCCCGTGGGCACGTACTGGAGGCGCTGTTGCTGGGTGGTGGGGTTGAGAAGTTTGCCCGTACCCAGAGCCTGGAGCCAGATCTGCAGGTCGCCGACCGTGGTGATGATTGCCCCCGCCGCGCCCAGAACCGAGGGATCGGGCTGGGTAGTGGGCATGACCTGGCCCTGGGCGCTGACCGTGTATCCCGTGGTTGCCGGCGCCGGCACCCCGGGGGACGTCGCGTAGGTCGTGTTGTTCATGTGGAGCGGTTGGAGGATCTGGGACGAGATCAGGTTCTGGATGGGCTGGCCGGAGACGGCTTGGGCGATCATGCCGAGGATCTGGTAGTTGGTGTCGGAGTAGTAGAACGTCTGGCCGGGGGGAGCGACCGGTCCCTGGGAGACCGCCAGGGCCACGATCTGTTGGGGCGTGTAGACCTGCGCCGGGTTGGCCGCTATCTGCTGGGAGAGGAGCGAGCCAGGACCGCCTTCGTCGTAGATGCCGCTCGTCATGTTGAGCAGCATCTGCACGGTGATGGAACCAGCGTTCTGCACGTTCGGGACCCATTGGCTGATCGGGGCGGTGAGACTCAGCTTCCCCTGCTGGACCAGCTGCAGGATGACCGTCGCGGTGAAGGTCTTGGTGATGCTGGCCACCTTGAACTTGCTGTTGACAGTCATGGCCTGGCCGCTGGAGGTGTCGGCCATACCAGACGCCTGAACCCACGAACCCTTACCAGCGGCGATGACGCCCACCACCATCCCGGGTACGTGGTACTGCTGTTCGGCCGTCGACACGACCTGTTGGATTTGCTGCTGAACCTGCGGACTGAACTGCGTCGACGCGGATCCACTCGACGTGCCCGGCGAGGAGGCTGGTTTGGATGAGGACGAGCCACAGGCTGCGCTTGTCGCCAGAGCCACTACTGCCGCGACAGTCGCTAGTGACCTTTTCATGTGATCTCCCCCGGCTTCCAGCTCCGGTCCGGGAGACTACCGGCCTCGGCGCCCTCGGTGAGGGATCGCCTGTCTGGCGATGCGCCGCGCGCGGTGCCCGAGGAGTGACGGTGGGCGCCATACTGGGCGGGCCCTCCTGTACGCGCCACGAGACCTGGGTTCATGGCTGATAGAGACGCTCCCGCCTTATCGGTAGACAACCTCTCGAAGCGATTCGGAGACCGGGTCGCCTTTGCCGAGGTTTCCTTCGAGGTCGGTTACGGCGAGGTGTTCGGCTTCCTCGGCCCCAACGGGGCGGGAAAGACGACGACCGTGCGGACGCTCGGCACGCTCATCGTGCCGACCTCGGGTTCGGCGACAGTGGCGGGGCTCCGCCTCACTCCGGAGAACGGGGTGGAGATCCGCCGGCGAATCTCGATCATGCCGGAGACGCCCGGCCTCTATCTCCGCCTCAGCGTGGTCGAGAACCTCCAATGCTTCGCAGACCTCTACGAGGTTCAGGACGCCAACGATCGCATCGACGAGGCCCTGCGGGCGGTCAAGCTGGCGGAGCGGGCCGACGACGCCTGTGGCACCCTGTCGAAGGGCCTTCGCCAACGGGTGGCCCTGGCCAGGGCGCTGCTCAACGACCCGCTGGTGCTCTTCCTCGACGAGCCGACGTCAGGGCTCGATCCGGCCGGCGCTCGGGACGTACACGAGCTGATCGACGGGCTGCGCCAGCGCGGCGTCACGATCTTCCTGACGACGCATCGCCTGGAGGAGGCGGAGCGCTTGTGCGACCGCGTCGCCATCTTGAACACGACGCCTCGCATGATGGGCCCTCCCGACGAGCTTCGAGACCAGATGTTCGCCAAGACGCTCACAGTTAGGACCCTCGGTCCGCTCTCCGAGCCAGACCGGGTCTTCGCCGGCGTCCCTGGCCTCGACAGCTGGCGGCCCGACGGCGCCGCGACCTACGTCCTGGCCGTGTCCGACACAGCCAAGGCGGCCCCAGCCGTCACGCGGACCCTGGTGGCCGCCGGTGCCGACGTACTGTCCATCGGCGAGTCCCATCACTCGCTGGAGGACGTCTATCTCGAGCTGATCGACCAGGGCGAAGAAAGCGTCGTCCGGTGAGCATGAGCTCGAGGCGCGTCCGTGCCATCTTCGGCAAGGAGCTTCGCGAGTACCGGCATAACGGCAACATCGTCTATGCGACGGCCATCCTCCCCCTGATCTTCATCATTCAGCCGCTGATACAGGTCTTCACCCTCTCCTCCAGGGCGTCGGCACCGCTGCACCACGAGCACACCCTCATCTACATGCTGGCCATCCCGGTGCTCGTTCCGGCAGCCCTCTCCGCCTACTCGGTGGTGGGCGAGCGCCTCCAAGGCACCCTGGAGCCGCTGCTGTCCACGCCGGTGCGCAGCGACGAGCTCCTACTGGGCAAGGCTCTCGCCGCTTTTGTGCCATCCGTCGCGGTGGCCTATGTCATCTTCGGGCTCTACATCGCCGTCGTCGAGCTCTTCGCCAGCCCAGGCCTGGCCTCCGCGATCGTTCGTGGCCCTGATCTGCTCGCCCAGCTGGTGTTCACCCCGTTGCTGGCGGCGTGGTCCATCTGGGTCGGCATCGCCCTCTCTGCCAGGTCGAGGGATCCCCGTACCGCGCAACAGCTGTCGATACTCGTGAGCCTTCCGACCGTCGCGGTCACCTCGCTGATCGCCTTCAACGTCATCCCCGCCAATGCCCGTGTCGCTTTCGGCTTTGGCATCGGGCTGTTGATCCTCGTCCGCCTGGGTGGGCGATTTGCATCGGCTCTGTTCGACCGCGAGCGACTCATCACCGGCACGAGGTGAGGGCGGAGCCAGATCGGGTCGAAGCCCGCGTCCGCGGCCGGTGCGACTTGACAGCGCGCCCCCGGCGAGCCCTACATTGCCGAACCGACCAGAGGGAGAGGACATGAAGCTGCGAGCTGGGGCGTTGGGTGCTGTCGCTCTCGGTGTGCTCGGCGGCAGCGCCCTGTTCCTGCCGGTCCAGGCGGCTGGCGCCGCGTCGCTCCCGCTCGTCTACACCTGCTCGGCCACCGACACGACCGCGCCGACGGGCGCAGACACGCTGACGACCGTCGGCACGTCGGTCTGCAGTGGTCTGCTCGCTCAACACGCCACGACGAGCATCGCCCTGTCGAGCCCGGTGCCACTGATCAGCGTGTCAGTGCCGCTGTCGACCAGCTCGACATCGTGTAACTCCTGCACGTCGCTCATCGGACACGACAGCGCGACGGTGCTCCCGGTTCCGGGGTTGACCTACCAGGGGAGCTTCGTCGACACGATCACCGCGCCGGCCGGATCGTCCTTCCTCCCCACGCCCGGATGCACGCCCGTCCCGCCCAACGTCCTCGTGTGCACAGCCACCAGCACGTACAGGTACTGATCGCCGCCAGAGCCGCGATCAGTTGAAGATGCCGTCGCGAAGCGCCAGGCCCACCGCGCCCGCCCGGTCGCGGACATCGAGCTTGCGGTACAGCGAGTGGAGGTGGGTCTTCACCGTCTCCTGACCCACGAACAAGCGCTCGGCGATCTCGCGGTTGGCCAGACCGTCGACCAGAAGGGCGAGGACATCGCTCTCACGCTGGCTCAGGCCAAGACGGGCACCGGGCCAGCCTCCGAGGTCCCTGGAGCGGCCCATGGCAAGCGCCAGCCGGGAGGCGAGCGTCGGATCGATCACCACCTGCCCGTCACGGGCTCGCTCGAGATGATGGACGAGCTCGACCGAGCCCAGCGACTTCAGCAGGTAGCCAGCTGCTCCCGCCCGGAGAGCCTCGAACATGCGGCGTTCGTCGTTGCTGTGGGTGAACGCTACGACGCGAAGGTCCTCGGTCTCGGCGAGGAGCCGGGCAAGCAAACCGATGTCGGCTCCTCCCTTGCGGTCGGTGTCGACGAGGACCACGTCTGCGCCGAGGCTGGCTGCGGCCTTGCCGATGTCATCGGCGAAGGACACAGGACCGAGCAACTCGACGCGATCGCGGCTGCCGCCGAGGAGCCCGTTGAGGCCGCGAATGATGATCTCGGTGTCTGCCACAAGGAGCACCCGTGCGGGACCACCCGGCATCGCCCTGGTGCCGTCGGGGATCGGGTACTGGTCGCCCACAGCTCCGTTCTTGCTGTCGTAGGTGGCGCTGGCTGAGAGGCTCATTGCGGCTCCTTGCCTCACTTCTTTCACTTCGCTCGGCGACCCTCGAGACCCCGGAAGAACCCCCCGGTGCGCTGGTGGCTCGACCGACGCGGCCCTGAGCGTCACCCCCAGCCAGGGTACCGCTTCTGTAAGCCACCGTACAGAGCGATGTTCCTCGAAAACGGGCAAAAGGGGATACACCGGACTTATCGACCGGGCCTACCGTCCCGGGTGGTCGATCCCGTAGAACAGTCGCTCGACGACCAGGCGTGCCCGCCGGGTCACGCGCCTGTATTCCTCCCGCAGCGCGACGGCGCTGGTGCCGAGGCTCCGGGCCAGCCGGGAGAGCTGGTCGGCCTGCGTCGGCAGGGCGTCGCCGGGCGCGCCGCGAACGAGGTACAGGCGGTTGCGGGTGCGCTCGCAGAACCGATACGCCGTCGTGAGGACCTCGGCGTCAGCGGGGGCGAGCAGCCCCGCCTCCGCCAGCGCGCCGAGCGCTGGCATCGTCCCGGGCGACCTGATCTGGTGGCGGAGCTGGAGGAGCTGTGCCGTCCACTCGATGTCGGAGAGCGAGCCCCTTCCGAGCTTCAGGTGGAACTGTGGGTCTTCACCGGCGGGCAGGCGCTCGCGCTCGACCCGCGCCTTCATGCGGCGGATCTCCCGCTGCTCGTCGTCGTCCGCCGGTCGCTTCCAGACGAAGTCGTCGACCACGGCCATGAAGCGGCGGGCCACGACGGGATCCCCCACGACAGGACGGGCTCGGATGAGGGCCTGGCGCTCCCAGGTGCGAGCCCACCGCTCGTAGTAGGTCCGGTACCCGTCGATGCTGCGCGCCAGTGGCCCCTGGCGACCTTCCGGGCGGAGGTCGGTGTCGAGTGTGAACAGGCGCCCCGCCGGCGTGGTCCCGTTGACCGTGCGAATCAGCGCCTCAGCGGTCTCCTCGGCGGCCACGACTTCATCGGTCGTGCGGCCGTCGAAGACGATGAGCACGTCGAGGTCGCTGGCGTAGGACAGCTCCGCCCCCCCGAAGCGGCCCATGGCCACGATCGCCATGGGTACCGGCGGGTGCAGCGATGCCAGCGCCTCTTCGAGGGTCACCTCGGCGAGGTCGCTGATGGCCGCACCCGTCGCATCGTCGTCGTCGATGCCGAGGACGTCTCGGGCAGCGATGTGAGCCATCTCGGTGTCCTTCAGCCGAAGCAGGCCTGCACGCCACCGCTCCTGGTCGTTGCGCCAGCCCAGGACGGCGCCCGCCAGATCGGTCAGCTCGGCCCGGCTCCGACGGGCCAGGGCGGTGTCGTCACCGAGCTCGGCCGCCAGCTCGGGATTGCGCCGAATCGGCTCAAGCAGCAGACGACCGGTCCCGATGAGCAGACACAGCCGGCGCGCCGATTCCGGGGACTCCCGGAACGTGGCAACCAGCCGGTCCCGACGATGGCCACCGGACACCAGGGCCCGCAGGCCGAGCAAGCCCAGATCCGGATCGGGTGACTCGGACAACCAGGTGAGGAGCAGCGGCAGGGTCTGCTGCATCAGCCGCGACGAGCGGGTGAGGCCCCTCGTGAGCTCGGCCAGCGCCGCCCTCGTTCGCGCCGCGTCGGTGAAGCCGAAGGCGGCGAGGCGGGCTCGCACGGCGTCGTCGGACCCGAAGGCCGCCGGAGCCGTTCCAGCACCCGGCCGCCCTCCCGGGATGGGCGCCAGCGGCGGCTCCGAGACGGCGGAGAAGGCCTCCAGCAGCGGCCGGAAGAAGAGCCGCTCGTGGATGGACCGGGCCACCGCCTGGCGATCGCTCAGCTCGCGGTCGAAGCGGGCCAGGGCCGTGCCCGAGGCATCGTCACGGTGGCCGAGCACCCGGGCGAGCTGGGCGCGGGCAGCCGGATCGGCCGGCACCGAATGCACCTGGGCCTCCTCGACCAGCTGCAGCCGGTGCTCGACGGTGCGAAGGTAGCGGTAGGCGTCGGCCAGGGCTCGGGCGTCCGCCGCATCGACGTAGCCGGCGGCTCCGAGCTCGGTGAGGGCGGCAAGCGTCGAGCGCGAGCGCAGAGCCGGGTCGTTGCGGCCGTGGACCAGCTGGAGGAGCTGGACCGCGAACTCGACGTCCCGGATCCCACCCCAGCCGCGCTTGATCTCGCGGTGTGAGAGGCCTTGTCGGGCGACGTGCTCCTCGGCGCGCGCCTTCATGGCCCTGATGTCCCGCAGATCGTCCGCCCCGAAGGTCCGCCCCCACAGCTCGAGCTCCGCCTCGTGGCGAAAAGCGTCGCCGAGCGCCGGGTCCCCCGCCACGGGACGGGCCTTCAGCAGAGCCTGGCGCTCCCACGCCTGGGCCCAGCGCCCCCAGTACGCCTGGTACGAGCGGAGAGAGCGGACGAGCGGCCCGTCACGGCCCTCGGGGCGCAGGTCGACGTCGACGCGGAAGCAACGTCTCGCCACGTCCATCACCTTCCGCGCCGCCCGCGGGCCCGCGCTACCGTCGCCGTCGACGAAGACCACGTCGATATCGCT
>JBPYEZ010000194.1:0-7188 GCA_051984395.1 Acidimicrobiales bacterium
ATCTGGGGCTACCAGCTCCACGACCTGTCGGCCACCCACCGCGTCGTCGCCATCGACCAGCGCGGCCACGGTCGGTCCAGCGCCGGCCGGGAACCCGCCGACCTCACCCGGCTCGGGAGCGACCTCCTGGCGGTCCTCGAGGCCATGGACCTCCGGCAGGCGATCGTCGTCGGCCACTCGATGGGGGGCATGGTCGTGCTCCGCCTGCTGGCCGACCGTCCGGAGGTGCTGTCGGAGCGGGTGGCCGGGGTCGGCCTCGTGGCCACGTCAGGAGGTCCGCTCGGCAGGCTCCCGTACTGGGAGCTGCTGGCCCGGACGGTGGCCCGTCTCCTCGCCCTCCGTCTGCACCGGGTGGACGGGGTCGGGCGGGGCCTGCTGCCGCCCGGTGACCTCTCCTACCTGATCGCCCGGACCTCCTTCGGGTCCTCCCCTCGGCCAGCCCACGTCGAGCTGACCAGAGCCATCATCGACGACACCTCCGCCGCCGTGGTCGCCCAGCTCCTGGCCGAGGTCATGACCATCGACCTGTGCCGCCACCTCGGGGCGGTCGACAGCCAGGCGGCGGTGGTCGTCGGCTCGAGGGACGCCCTGACGCCACCCTGGTACGCCCGACGGCTGGTCGAGGCCCTTCGGGAGGCGGAGCTGCTGACGCTGAGTGGCTGCGGGCACATGGTCATGCTGGAGCGTCGGGAGGAGCTCGCCGACGCCATCGGGCGCTTCGCGGGCAGGTGTCGCCAAGGTTTCGAGGTCCCGGTTTGATCACCGATGTGGCCGGCGTCAGGGTCGGCCACTGGACCGACGAGGAGGCGCGAACCGGCTGCACGGTGGTCCTCCTGCCCCCTGGAACCGTCGCGTCAGGCGAGGTCCGGGGGGGCGCGCCGGGAACGAGGGAATGGCAGCTGCTGGCTCCCGAGCGCATGGCCCCCCATGTCGACGCCGTCGTGCTGAGCGGCGGGTCCGCCTTCGGGCTGGCGGCGTGCGACGGTGTGACCAGGTGGTGCGAGGAGCGGGGGATCGGCCTGGCCACCCCGGGCGGACGCGTGCCGATCGTGGTCGGCGCCGTGCTCTTCGACCTCGGTGTCGGTGATCCCTCGGTGCGGCCGGACGCCGACGCCGGGTATGCCGCGGCCGAGGCCGCGACCGGCGGCATCGTGACGACGGGAAGCGTCGGCGCCGGCACGGGGGCGACGGTGAGCAAATGGCGCGGGCGGGAGGCCGCGGTGCCGTCGGGGATCGGCACCGCCACCGAGCGCCGGGAGCAGCTGATCGTGTCGGCGATCATCGCCGTGAACGCCTTCGGCGACGTAGTCCCGTCCTCGGGCTCCGCCGAGGAGCGGGTCGACCCCGGACCCGAGGCGTTCCCGGTCACCTCGGGCGGACCGTTCGGCGCCATGGAGAGCACCACCATCGGGATGGTCGTGACCAATGCCGCCCTGAGCAAGACCGGGTGCTACCTGATGGCCCAGTCGGCCCACGACGGCCTGGCCCGCAGCATCGAGCCGGTCCACACCACCGTCGACGGCGACGCCATGGTGGCCGCCGCCCTCGGCGAGGTGGAGGCACACGTGGACGAGGTGCGCCTGCTCGTGGCGCGCGCCGTCGTCGGGGCAGTGCGCTCGACGGTTCGGCCCGCCACGGCCGGGTAGGCAGGCACACGCCGGGCGCATCGAGATACCCAGCGCTTCCGGCGACCCCTGCGATTACCATGCTGGTGTGGCGACGCTCGTCGAGCTCGAGCGGGAAGCACTCGTCTGCGTACGCTGCCCGCTGTCTGCAGGTCGCACGAACGTGGTGTTCGGGGTCGGGGACCCCGATGCCGCGCTGATGCTGGTCGGAGAGGGGCCAGGACGGGACGAGGACCTCGCCGGCGAGCCGTTCGTCGGTCGCTCGGGCCAGCTCCTCGACCGGCTCCTGCGTCAGGAGCTGGGGCTCGAGCGGGGTCAGGTCTACATCGCCAACGTGGTCAAGTGCCGCCCGCCGGGCAACCGCGATCCCCGGCCGGACGAGATCGCGTCGTGCCGTCCCTACCTCGAGGCTCAGATCGACCTGGTGGCTCCGGTCGTCGTCGTGACCCTCGGCAACTTCGCCACCCGGCTGTTGCTCGACACGACCGAGGGGATCCGTCGGCTGCGGGGGCGGACCTACCCGTTCCGCGCCGGGAGCCTCGTGCCCACCTATCACCCCGCTGCCGCCCTGCGCGGCGGGGGAGGCGAGGTCCTCGCCGAGATGCGCGCCGACTTCGTGCGGGCCAAGCAGGGCCTCGGGGCGCGCCTGTGATCGTCGCCGCCACCAAGTCGCCCGACGACACGAGGGAGCTGGCCGCGGCCCTGGCGGGTGTCGTGCAGCCGGGGGACGTCCTGCTGCTGGCAGGGGAGCTCGGCAGCGGCAAGACCGTCTTCGCCCAGGGCTTCGGGCGCGGCCTGGGGGTCGAGGAGCAGGTGACCAGCCCGACGTTCATCCTGATGCGCAGCTACGAGGGCCGTATCAAGCTCGTCCACGCCGACGTCTACCGCCTCGACCACCTCCAGGAGGTCGTCGACCTGGCCCTGCCCGAGCTGCTGGACGAGGGCGCCGTGGCCCTGGTCGAGTGGGGCGACGTGGCCGCCGCCGCCCTGGCCCCCGACTTCCTGGAGGTGTGCCTGGAGCTGGGCGTCGGTGACGACGACCGGGTGCTCACGTTGCGTGCGGTCGGGGGGCGGTGGTCGGAGCGGCTGCGACTGCTGACGGCCGCCCTCGACCGCTGGGTGATCGACCCGGGTCCGGACCCCGGCGCCGTCCCGGAGGCGCTCCGGTGATCATCCTGGGCATCGAGACGGCCACGCAGCAGGTGGGGGTGGCGCTGGGCGGCCAGGAGGGGGTGATCGCCTCCTTCGGCGTGGCCCGCGGGCGCCGCCACGCCGAGACGCTCGCTCCTGCGGTCGACTTCGTCTGTCGCCAGGCCCAGGTGGAGCTGCGGGACGTGGGCATCGTGGCCGTCGACGTCGGCCCCGGGCTCTTCACCGGCCTGCGGGTGGGCGTGGCGGCGGCGAAGGCAACCGCCCAGGCCTTGCGGGTGCCGATGATCGGGTTGTCCAGCCTGGATCTGCTCGCCTTTCCGGTGCGGCACACCCGTCGGCTCATCGCTGCGGTCATCGACGCCCGCCGGGGCGAGGTGTACCGCGCCCTCTACCGCCAGGTGCAGGGAGGGGTCCAGCGGCTGTCGGACTACCGCCTCCAACCGCCCGCGGAGCTGGCCTGTGAGCTGGAGGCCAGTGGCGACGAGTGCCTGGTGGTCGGGGACGGGGCGGTCCGCTACGCGGACCTGCTGGCTGCGGACAGCCACATCGAGCTGGGGGGGGCCGGCTACGCGTACACCCAGGCCTCGGCGCTGGTCGAGCTGGCCCATCCGCGAGCCATCCGCGAGGAGTTCGTGGCACCGCGCGACCTGCGGGTCCTCTACCTCCGCAAGTCCGACGCCGAGATCAGCTGGGACCAGCGCCGGGCAGACGGTCCCGGAACCGGCTCGGTCGGCGACGTCGGCTCGACGCCCTCGCGCCGCCGTGCCGGCCCGGCCGGTGACGGCGCCTGGGTCCCGGAGCGGAGCTGACCGTGGCTGCCCGAGTGCCCGACGACGACGCCCGCCCGCCGATGGCGACGCCACGCTCCGCCGGCGCGCCCGACGTGCAGCTCACGCCCATGCGCCGCCGGCACCTCCGCTCGGTGCTGCGCATCGAGGCCCAGGTCTATCCCCGGCCCTGGTCGCTGAGCCTGTTCATGAGCGAGCTCGCCCTGCGCTCGACCCGCGCCTACCATGTCGCCCGGGCCCAGGGCGTCGTCGTCGGCTACTCGGGGCTGATGTTCAGCGGCGCCGACGCCCACGTGACCACCATCGCCGTCGACCCGGCGTGGCAGCGGCACAAGGTCGGCACCCGGCTCATGCTCAACATGGCCTGGCTGGCCCGGCGTCGAGGGGCTCGCAACCTCACCCTCGAGGTGCGGGTCGCCAACCGTGTCGCCCAGGCGCTCTACTACCGGTTCGGCTTCCAGCCGGCCGGCATCCGCAAGAACTACTACGCCGAGACCAACGAGGACGCCCTGGTCATGTGGGTGGACGACATCGACACCGACGACTACGCCCGCCGCCTCGACGCCCTGGAGGCGGGACTGGGCCCGACGGTGGTGGGCGACGAGCGGTGGTGACCCGGTGAGCTCGCCCGCCCGGATCCTGGGCATCGAGACCTCCTGCGACGAGACGGCGGCGGCGGTGGTCGCCGAGGGCAGCCAGGTGCTCTCCTCGGTGGTGAGCAGCCAGGTCGACATCCACGCCCGCTACGGCGGCGTGGTGCCCGAGATCGCCGGACGGGCGCACGTCGATCTCCTGACTCCGGTCGTCGCCGAAGCGCTGGTCGAGGCGGGGCTCGACGTCACGGGCGCCGAGGACAGGGACGGCGCACCTGGGGTGGCCGCGGTGGCGGCGACCGTCGGCCCCGGTCTGGTCGGGTCCCTGCTGGTCGGTGTCAGCGCGGCCAAGTCGCTGGCGCTGGTGTGGGACGTGCCCTTCGTCGCCGTCAACCACCTCGAGGCGCACCTGTACGCCGCTTTCCTGGAGGAGCCGGATCTGGAGCTGCCGCTGGTCGTCCTGCTGGTCTCCGGGGGCCACACGCTCCTCGTGGCCATGGAGGAGCACGGGCGCTATCGGCTGCTGGGGCAGACGATCGACGACGCCGCCGGAGAGGCCTTCGACAAGGTGGCCCGCTTCCTCGGCCTCGGCTACCCGGGTGGCCCCGCCATCGACAGCCAGGCCGCCCGGGGACGGGGCGACGCCATGGCCTTCCCCCGCGCCCTGTCCGGCGAGAGCCTCGACTTCTCCTTCAGCGGCCTCAAGACGGCGGTGATCACCCACGTGCGAAAGCACCCCGAGGCGTCGGTCGCCGACGTGGCCGCCTCGTTCCAGGAAGCGGTGGTGGACGTGCTGGTCGCCAAGGCCCGCCGGGCGGCGGCGGCCGTCGGCGCCCGCGGGCTGTGCCTCGCCGGAGGCGTGGCCGCCAACTCGGTCCTGCGGGAGCGGATCCTCGACGCCTGCATCGCCGACGGCCTGCGCGCCTTCGTCCCCAGCCGCTCGATGTGCACCGACAACGCCGCCATGGTGGCGGCGGCCGGCTGGTGGCGGCTGCAGAGCGACGGCCCCAGCTCCCTCGAGACGGGCGCCGACCCGGGCCTGCGCCTGGCCGGTGCCCGCTGAGCCGGCGCACGGCCCCAGTTGCCAGCTGCGGGACCGCTCGCTAGGGTTAGCACTCGACAACTGAGAGTGCTAAGACTCCAGGAGGAAGCCGCTCCAAGAGCGAGCCGCTCCGAGAGAAAGCCTAAGGGAGGCCTGCGGAGATGAACCTACAGCCCCTCGACGACAGGATCGTCGTTCGCCCCAGTGAGTCGGAGGAGACGACGGCGTCCGGCCTCGTCATCCCCGACACCGCCAAGGAGAAGCCCCAGCAGGGCGAGGTACTGGCAGTGGGGCCCGGCCGTCGGGCGGAGAACACCGGCGAGCTCATCCCCCTCGACGTCGCCGTGGGCGAGACCGTCGTGTACTCCAAGTACGGCGGCACCGAGATCACCATCGAGGGTGAGGACCTGCTCATCCTGACCGGCCGTGACGTCCTGGCCAAGGTGGCCAAGAAGGGCAAGAAGTAATGCCGAAGATCCTCAAGTTCGACGAGAACGCCCGTCGGGGCCTCGAGGTCGGCGTCAACAAGCTGGCCGACTCGGTCAAGGTGACCCTCGGTCCCAAGGGTCGGAACGTGGTCGTCGAGAAGAAGTTCGGCGCCCCCACCATCACCAACGACGGCGTCACCATCGCCCGCGAGGTGGAGCTCGAGGACGCCTTCGAGAACATGGGCGCCCAGCTGGTCAAGGAGGTCGCGACCAAGACCAACGACGTGGCCGGAGACGGAACGACCACGGCGACGGTCCTGGCCCAGGCGCTGGTCCGGGAGGGCCTGCGCAACGTGGCCGCCGGCGCCAGCCCCGCCGCCCTCAAGCGGGGCATCGACACGGCCGTGGCCGCGGCGGTCGACTCCATCCTCGACCAGGCCAAGGAGATCGACGACCGCAGCGAGATCGCACAGGTGGCGGCCATCTCGGCCGCCGACACCTCCATCGGCGAGGTGCTGGCCGACGCCATCGACCGGGTGGGCAAGGACGGCACGGTGACGGTCGAGGAGTCGAACACCTTCGGCCTGGAGCTGGACTTCACCGAGGGCATGCAGTTCGACAAGGGCTTCCTGTCGCCGTACTTCGTGACCGACCCCGAGCGCCAGGAGGCCGTCCTCGACGACCCCCTCCTGCTGATCACGAACCAGAAGATCAGTGCCGTCCACGACCTCGTCCCCGTCCTCGAGAAGGTGATGCAGGGCGGCAAGCCGCTGCTCATCATCGCCGAGGACGTCGAGGGCGAGGCTCTGGCGACCCTGGTCGTGAACAAGATCCGGGGCACCTTCAACTCGGTCGCCGTGAAGGCGCCCGGGTTCGGCGAGCGTCGCAAGGCCATGCTCGAGGACATGGCGGTGCTCACCGGCGCGCAGGTCATCTCCGAGGAGATCGGCCTCAAGCTGGAGAACGCGACCCTCGACCTGCTGGGTCAGGCCCGCCGGATCATCGTGACCAAGGACGACACGACGATCGTCGAGGGTGCCGGCTCGGCTGACGACGTAAAGGGGCGCATCGCCCAGATCAAGCGGGAGATCGAGGAGACCGACTCCGACTGGGACCGGGAGAAGCTCCAGGAGCGTCTGGCCAAGCTGGCCGGAGGGGTCGCCGTGGTGAAGGTGGGTGCCGCCACCGAGGTGGAGCTCAAGGAGAAGAAGCACCGCATCGAGGACGCCCTGTCGGCGACCCGGGCGGCCATCGAGGAAGGCGTCGTGGCTGGAGGGGGCACCGCTCTCATCCGCAGCCGCGCCGCCGTCGACACCGCGGCCAAGGCCCTCAGCGGCGACGAGGCCACCGGCGCCGACATCGTGCGCAAGGCCCTCGAGGAGCCGACCCGTTGGATCGCCGCCAACGCCGGGCTCGAGGGTGCCGTGGTCGTACGGCAGGTCGCGGCCGAGAGCGGCACGACCGGCCTCAACGCCATCACCGGCAACTTCGAGGACCTGCTCAAGGCCGGCGTCATCGACCCGGCCAAGGTGACCCGGTCGGCCCTGCAGAACGCCGCTT
>JBPYEZ010000195.1:0-26044 GCA_051984395.1 Acidimicrobiales bacterium
TGGCGGGCGCCCCGTGCGCTCCGGTCGAGTTTCTCCGAGGCCTGCGCCCCCGACGCCCGAGACGCCCAACGCGCGGCCGGACAGTACCCTGGGGCGGTGGGTCCTGTGCTCAGCGACCTCCTCGGAAGGATGTGACATGGGTCTGTTCAGCCGTGAGTTCATCGCCGTCCCGGACAATGCCAAGGGACAGCTCGTCTACAAGTGGCCCGACCACAACATCCGCCGCGCCAGCCGCGCCATCGTCGACGTCGACGAGACCGCCCTGTTTCTCAACCAGGGCCAGGTGATAGGGACCATCTCCCCCGGTCAGCACCAGATCGACGCCGACGAGCTGCCGTTCCTCGGCGCCTTCATCGACCATGCCACGGGAGGCAACGCCTACCGTGCCGAGCTGTTCTTCGTCGGCACCCGGGAGTATCCGGGCCAGCCCTTCGGTGGACGGGTCGACGACGTGAAGGACCCCCAGACCGGCACCATCGTGACGCTGCGGGTCTTCGGCGAGTACTCCCTCAAGGTGACCGACCCCGTCCCCCTGGTCACCAACCTCACCGGGACCGTCGACGTCACCGACAACGAGGCCATCACTTCATGGGTCGGTGCCCAGCTGCTGAAGGTGATGCGCACCGAGGTGACCCGACAGATCCTCGGCAACGGGTGGCCCGTGCTGAGCCTGTCCGCGTACACGCCTGACATCGAGCAGACCGTGATCGACGGCGGGAACGAGATCCTGAAGGCCTACGGCCTGGCCATCGTGCGTATGGGCAACTTCGACGTGAACCTCGCCGACCAGGACGAGGCGACGCTCAAGTCGCTGGCCAAGGACACCGCCTACTCCAAGCTGGCGGGCGGGTTCCAGCAGTACGCCGCGGGCGAGGCCCTGCTCGGTGCGGGTGAGGGCATGTCCAAGGGCGGGGCGGCGGCGGGCGGGGCCATCCTGGCCACGGGCATGGGCGTGGGCCAGCAGGCGGTGGGTGGTGCGGCGCAGCAGACGCCGGCCCAGGCTCCGCCACCGACCCAGCCGGCCGTCGGTGCTGGTGGCCAGGTAGCCCAGCCGGCACAGCCGGCGGAGCAGGCCCCCATCACCTGCGCGTCATGCTCGGTCGAGAACCCGGCTGGCGCCCGGTTCTGCTCGTCGTGCGGCGCCCGCCTCACCCCGACCGTCACCCATTGCTCGCAATGTGGCACCGAGCTGGCACCGGGGGCCCGTTTCTGCACCCAGTGCGGAACGGCGGCGACACCGCCTGCCGCCGGTCCGGACGCTCAGCACGAGGGCTGACGCCGGTGGCGGTCTTCCTCGGTCTGCTGCTCGCACGCGCCGGCGGTGGACACAGCTTCGGCGGCGGAGGTGGCACCAGCGGCGGTGGCAGCGGGTTCAGCGGCGGGGGGAGCGGCTTCGGGCACGGCGGCTTCTTCTTCCTCCCCATCGGAGGCGCCGGTGGAGGCGTGGTGTTCTTCCTGATCATCGTGGCCATCATCGTGCTCATCGGCTTCACCGCTGCCCGCCGGCGGTCACAGCCCGTCCAGCCGCCATTCCCGGACGAGAACCTGGGGCGTCCCACGTTCCCGAGCCCTCCCGAGGAGGCCGACATGCCACCTGCCCACGACGCCGTGTCCGATGGTCTGGCCGCGATCCAGGCCCACGATCCGGCCTTCGACCGGGACGCCTTCACCGCCTCCTGTGAGCGGGCCTTCTTCACGGTCCAGGAGGCCTGGACGGACCAGAAGCCGGAGATGAGCCGCCAGGTCATGGCGGACGGGATCTGGCAGCAGCATCGCGTCCAGATCGAGGGCTACCAGCGCTCGGGGAAGCGAAACGTGCTGGAGGACCTGTCGATCGGCGCCGCCACGATCGTCGGCGCCAGCAGCGATCAGTCCAAGGACACCATCACCGTGCGCTTCCTGGCCGCCTGCGCCGACTACGACGTCGACGTCTCCTCGGGCAAGCGCGTGCGGGGCAACAGGTCGGTGGACCAGTGGAGTGAGGACTGGGTGTTCCAGCGGTCGAGCTCCGCCACGACCAAGGCGGACGGCGGCACCATGCAGCAGCGCTGCCCGAACTGCGGCGCGCCTCTCGACCTCGACCTGGCCGGGGTGTGCCACTACTGCAAGGCGCCGGTCATGAGCGGTTCGTATGACTGGGTCCTCGCCCGCATCGACCAGGTCCTGGGTCCGGCAGCTGCGGTCTGACGGACGCCAGAGGCGGAGCCCGCAGGGAGCTCCAGCTTGAACGAGGAGGAAGCTCGCCGGCGGCTGGTGGAGGCTCGCGTGGCCAGGCTCGCCACCGCCGACCGGAGGGGCCGTCCGCACGTCGTGCCCATCTGCTTTGCCGTCGAGGGCGACCACCTCTACTCGGCGGTGGACCACAAGCCGAAACGGGGCTCGCAACTGCGTCGACTCGACAACCTGCGGGCCAACCCGGCGGCGTCGGTCCTGGTCGACCACTACGAGGAGGATTGGGATCGTCTCTGGTGGGTTCGCGTTGACGGCGTCGCCAAGGTGCTCGAGCCCGAGGACGCTCGGGCCGGCGAGGAGCGAGGCCGAGCCGTCGCCCTGCTCGTCAGCAAGTACGACCAGTACGTCGGTCGAGCGCCCGGTGGCGCGGTGATCTCTCTGACGCTGCAGTCCTGGCGATCGTGGCCGACGAGGTAGCGCCCACCGGGCCCGGTCCGGCCGGCGACGGTCGCGACAGCGGGAAGCGCCGTCGCTCGGCATGGCAGCGGGCCTGGCCGTTCATCCGGGTCGTCGCGGGCCTGGCGCTGGCCGGCTTCGCCGCCTGGGCGGTGCTCGGGCGCAAGGGCGAGCTGGCGGGTGCCACGTCCTACCTGGAGGACCTGGACTGGGTGTGGCTGGTGGTGGCCATCTTCCTCGAGATCGGCTCGATCGTCGCCTACGGCGCCCTACAGCGACAGATCCTCCTGAGCGGCGACCTGGACCTGGGGCTCCCCATCTCCACCGCCATCACGCTGGCCTACAACTCGTTGACCAACTCGCTGCCGGGCGGGGTGGCCTGGGGCAGCCTCTTCTCGTACCACCAGTTCCGTCGCCGAGGAGCGGACGAGACGCTGGCGGTCTGGGCCATCGTGGCCGACAACGCCTGTGCCGCGGTCACCCTGGCCGCGTTGGCGACGATCGGCCTCGTCGTGGCCGGCTCGGAGAGCAACTCGGGTCTCGGTGTCGTCGCCCCCACCTTCGGCGTGATCATCGGGATCGTGGTGGTGGTGGCCGTGGCCTGGCGGCGGGGGCTCCTGCGGGCCCTGGCGACGGGCGCCCTCGGCCTGGTCAAGCGGCTCACGGGCCACCCCCGGCCGGCGCCCCGGGCGGTGGTGGACCGCACCTTCGACCGGCTCACGGCGGTGACACCCAGTCGTCGCCAGTGGGGGGTCGCCCTGTCCTGGGCGATGGCCAACTGGGTGCTCGACTGTGGCTGCCTGATCGCAGCGTTCGGCGTGGTCGGTGCGCCCGTGCCCTGGCGCGGGATGCTGCTCGCGTACGGCGCCGGCCAGCTGGCAGCCAACCTTCCCATCACGCCGGGCGGGCTCGGTGTGGTCGAGGGAAGCATCACCATCGCCCTCGTGGCCTACGGGGGTGCCGAGGCGACCACAGTGGCTGCGGTCCTCGTGTACCGACTTCTCAGCTTTTGGGCGTCGTTGCCGATCGGTTGGGGGACCGCTGTGGTGCTGGAGGTGCACCGTCGGATGGGCCGAGGCGAGGCTCGTGCGGGACAATCGGAGCTGGTGAAAACGTGAGGACGTCGTTCCGGAGGGCCGCGGTGGTCAGCGGCGCGCTGGTCCTGGGTGTCATCACCCTCGGCGGCTGCGCCTCGACCCACAACAGTCTCGGCACCGGCTCGAGCCCCTGCTTCCAAGCTCTCCCGTCGGCGACGAAGGCCGTCCACAACAAGGGCCGGCTCATCGGTGTGCGACGGGTGGCGCTGTCTCAGCTGCGCCGGCCTCCGACGACGCCTCCCAGCCAGCCGAACCAGCCGAGCCAGCCGCAGCGGGCGGTGTGCGTGGTCGGGTTCCAGGGGAACTTCGCCCCCGGCGACGTCGATCACGAGACCGTGCGTCGCAGCGGCAACTACGCGGTGGTCGTCGTCGGCGAGCACGGAGGCGAGCCGATCCGTGCCTTCGTCACCAACCAGCTGCCCCTGCGCTTCCGGCACCTGAGCTAGCCGGCCTCGGGATGTTGTGGACCGGTCTCCCGGGCGGCCTCGCCCGGCTGCGCCGGCCTCGGGATGTGTTGGCCGGCCTCCCGGGCCGGCCTACGCTGGCGCCGGTGGAGAGGCGGGATCGGCTCGAGCGGCTCACCAACCTGGTGTTGACGCTGCTCGACACCGAGCGGCCGCTCACCATCCACCAGGTCGCCGACGCCGTGACGGGCTACCCGGAGGGCGCCGAGGCCCGCCGCCAGGCGTTCGAGCGCGACAAACGCACCCTCCGGGAGGAGGGGATACCGATCGCGGTGGAGCCGGTGGAGGCCGAGGAGCAGTGGGGCTATCGCATCCGGCCCGAGGACTACTACCTGCCGCCTCTCGGGCTCGACGACGACGAGCAGGTCGCACTCAACCTGGCCGTCGCCGGCGTCCACATCGACGAGGGCAGCGGGCGCGGCGCTCTCGTGAAGCTTGGTGTCGCCGACGCAGACAGTCCGCGCCCCGTGGCATCGTTGCCGTCGCTGCCGCAGTTGCCGCTGCTCCACGAGGCGCTCCGAGCCCGCGCCCCGGTGCGCTTCGGCTACCGAGGTGAAGAGCGACGGGTCGAGCCCTTCGGGCTGCTCTTCCGCTCCGGGTTCTGGTATCTCGTGGGCCAGGACCAGGCTCGGGGGGCGTTGCGGACCTTTCGCGTCGACCGCATGGACGGCCGCCTGGTGGTCGGCGCCGGGGGCGCCTTCGAGCCCCCGGCCGATTTCGACGCCGGCACCGCATTTCCCGAGCAGCCGTGGCGACTCGGCGAGGGCGAGGTGATCGTCGCCGAGGTGCTGGTCGACCAGTGGCAGGCTCCGCTCGTCGAGGCCGAGCTGGGGGAGGGCGCCGTCCTCGAGCGCCGGCGCGACGGTTCGATCGTGGTCCGTCTGGACGTCGCCAACGAGGACGCATTCAGATCATGGGTTCTGGGGCTCCTCGATCACGCCGTGGTGCTGAGCCCGGCGCCGCTTCGCCAGCGCCTGAAGGCGTGGTTAGAGAGCGCAGCTACCCAGGTCGAGGCGGCCGGGGAGCCAGGCCGTTGACCGCGAGAGCCGACGCCGGTGACCGGCTCCGGCGGCTGCTCGCCATCCTGCCCTGGTTGGCCGATCGCGGCGGAGCCCCGATCTCGGAGGTGGCGGCCCAGTTCGAGCTCCCCGAGCGCGAGGTGGTGGCCCTCCTCGAGCTCGCCGCCTGCTGCGGCCTCCCGCCCTACACGCCCGATCAGCTGATCGAGCTCATCGTGTCCGACGAGTGGGTGTCGGCCAACCTTGGACAGCACCTGGCGCGTCCACGCCGACTGAGCGCGGCGGAGGGCTTCACCGTGGCCGCCTCGGCGCGGGCCATCCTCGCGGTGCCCGGCGCTGACCCGAACGGCGCCCTGGCGCGGGCCCTGGCCAAGCTCGAGATCGTGCTCGGTGACCGGCGCCGCATCACCATCGACCTCGACGAGCCCGCCAACCTGGAGATCGTGCATCGTGCCATCGCCGAGCGCCGGCAGCTCGAGATCGACTACTACGCCGCCTCCCGGGACGAGCGCACGACCCGCCGGGTCGATCCCTACTCGGCATTCTCCAGCGAGGGCCACTGGTACCTGGACGGGTTCTGCCACCTCGCGGGCGACGTCCGGCTCTTTCGAATCGACCGCATCCAGGCTGCCCGGCTGGCCGACGAGCGCTTTGAGGCCGCGACGGGCACGGTGCCGGAGCACGTCTTCGCGCCAGGCCCCGAGGCCAGGCTCGTCCGCCTGTCCATCGCCCACCCCGCCCGTTGGATCATCGAGGCGTACCCCACCCTCGACGTCGAGGAGCGCTCCGGTGGCGGCCTGGTCGTGACCATGGCCGTCTCGGGTACGGCGTGGCTGGAGCGGCTCCTCCTGCGCCTCGGCCCCGACGCCGAGGTCATCGATCCGCCCGACCTGGTGGACGCCGGGCGAGTGGCGGCCGAGCGCGTCCTGGCCGCCTACCGCTGAGGCCCAGGGCGACGGCGCCCTCCTGGCCGCCTAGCTGAAGCGCAGGGCGACGGCGCCCTCCTGGTCACCCCGCGCTCGATTGGACCCTCGCTGCCCCGTTCCGGTGTGCCTCGGCACACGGTAAGACATGAAAGATCACGAAAGTCTATGCTGCACCGTCGTGCTCAGCATCGCCAAGGTCGGACGCGGCGGCGCCCGCTACTACCTGGAGGCCGTCGTCGCTGGGAGGGAGGACCATCGCCGAGCCGGCCAGGAGCCCGACGGTTGCTGGCTGGGTCGGGCCTCCGATGCCCTGGGCCTGCGGGGATCGGTCGGTGCCGCCGACCTCGAAGCGGTCCTGGCCGGCGCCGATCCCACCTCCGGCGAGGTGCTCAACCCCGCTCAGGACCGGGTGCGAGTCGCCGGCTTCGACCTGACCTTCGCCGCTCCGAAGTCGGTGTCGCTGTGCTTCGCCCTGGGTGACGCGGCCGGCGCCGAGCAGGTGCGGCTCGCCCACGAGTCCGCCGTGGCCGCCGCCGTCGGCTACCTCGAGCGCGAAGCCATCACCGCTCGTCGCGGCAGCGGCGACGATCGGCACAGCATCGCCGTCGACGGCGTGATAGGGGCGGCGTTCCTGCACCGCACCAGCCGGGCTCCTGACCCCCACCTCCACACCCACGTGGTGGTGGCGAACGTGGTCACCGGCAGCGATGGTCGGTGGTCGGCGTTCGACGCCCGAGGGTTGTACGCGCACGCTCGCACCGCAGGCGCGCTGTACCAGGCGCAGCTTCGCCACGAGTTGCGCCGGCGGCTGGGCCTGGAGTGGGGACCGCTGCGCGCCGGAATGGCCGACATCAGAGGGATCGACCGCTCGGTGGTGCGGGTGTTCTCGAGGCGTCGCCAGGAGATCGAGGCCCGGCTGGCCGACGAGGGTTTGTCGGGCCCGCGAGTGGCGCGCGTCGCCCAGCTCGCCACCCGGAGCGGCAAGGACCTGAACGCCAGCTTCGAGACCCTCGTCGGCGAGTGGCGGGCGCGCGCCGAAGCCTCCGGCCTCGGTCGACGCGAGCTGGCGGCGGCGATGACGGGCACGCCGCGGTCGGTGCCGACAGAGCAAGGCATCGCCACGGAGGATTGGATGAGGAGCATCGTCGGGCCCGACGGCCTCACCGCCTCGGCGTCGACGTTCGCCCGGCTCGACGTGGTGCGGGCGTGCTGCTCAGCGCTTCCGGACGGCGCCGAGGTGGCGAGGGTCGAGGCACTCGCCGACGCCGTGCTGTGCTCGGACCTCGTCCGACCGGTTCCGGAGCGCTCGGGCGCACGAGAGATGCACGAGGCGCGCTGGACGACCCCGCAGGTCCTCGCGGCCGAGTGGTCGCTGGTGCACTCGGCCCGGCGGCGGAGTCACGACTGCGTCGGTGTGGCCGAGCCGCTGGCCCTCGAGTCGGCCGTGTCGGTCCGACCGCAGATGCCCCCGGCGCAGTCGGCTGCCGTACATGAGCTGCTGCGCTCGGAGGCCGGCGTCGTCGTCGCCACCGGGGCCAGGTGGGCCGGCGCGACCGACGCCCTGGATGCCGCTCGCGACGGGTGGCAGTCGTCGGGTCTGCGCGTGGCGGCCACTGCGCCGGGCGCGGAGCAGGCCGCAGACCTCGAGTCGGTCACCGGCATCGAGACCACTCCGCTGGCTGACGTCCTGGCCGAGCTGGAACGACCCTCGCGTCCGGCGGTCCCCGCTGATGTTCTCGTCGTGCACGACGCCGGCCGACTGGGCGTGGAAACCCTCGGGGCAGTCCTCGCCGGCGCCGACCCGGCCCACACCAAGGTCGTCGTGCTGGGCGAGCTCCGCCAGCTACGGGCGGTGGAGGCGGGAGCGTTTTGCCGGCTGGGCGAGAGCCTCGGGTCGATCGCCCTCGACGCGCCGCGAGCGGCGACCAACGCGGAGCGGATCGCCGCCCACGGGTGGATCCACGTCGTCGACCGCGGGACCGATGCCGGTCCTGTCGTCGTGGCTTCATCGGCACCGGCCCTCCGTCAGCGCCTCGTGGCCGACTGGTGGGCCGACCGCCAGGCCGGACGCGAACCGGCCATGGTCGCCCCCAGTCGCCGAGAGGTCGATGCGCTCAACGCGGCGGCGCGAGCGGAATTGATCGCCGCCGGCGAGCTGGGCGACTCGTTGCCGGTCGGTCGCCGCGAGATGGCGGTGGGTGACCGCGTCCTCATCGGTCGTGGCGGGCGGAGCGCGGGCGTCGTGACCGGCGAGCGGGCGACGGTGATCGGCGTGGACGCCGACCGCCAGGTGCTCGACGTCCGGAGCGACCTGGGGCGGTCGTGGTCGATGAGCGCGGCCACGGCGACGGCGGTCGAGCTGCGCCACGCCTACGCCACCACGATCCGGGAGGCCAGGAAGGCACGGCCGGAACGGGCCCTCGTCGTCGGTGAGGGCCGAGCGGTGTGTGGAGCAGCTGGCGACGACCGTCGCTACGTCGTCGACGGTGTTGGTCGGAGCTGTCGCGCAACCGTCACCGAGCTCCAGGCCGTGCCCGAGCTGACCGGCGGGCTCGGCCAGCTCGGTGGTCGTCTCGACGACGTCGATCGTCGCCTCGCCCGAGCCCTGGCCCCCGACCCCACCGCAGCCCTGGCCCGGCTCGATCAGGAGCAGGCTCGGACCACCGATCGCCTCGTCGCCGCCCGGTCGGCCCGGTCCGAGGCCGCGGCGCGACTGGAGCATCTCGACGACAGGCGTGGGTGGATCGGTCGCCGGGCAGCCAGGGATGGCGCGGGAGACGTTCGCACCGAGCTCTCCTTCCGTGAGGCCGAGGTCCGGCGGTGGGAAAACCGCGACACCCAGCTTGGCGACCGCCGACTCGAGCTCGAGGCCGACGCTCGCAGCCGCTCGGCAGGACTGACGTCTCGACGGTCCGACCTGGAGAGTCGCGAGGTCCTCGCTCAGGCGACGAGCTGCAGACAGCGCGCCCTGGCCCGGGCGGCAGAAATCGCTCCTCCCGCCTACCTGGTGGCCGAGCTCGGTCCACGTCCATCGGCCCCCGCCGAGCGAGCCGCATGGCGCCAGGCGGCCCTGGCCGTCGAGAGCTATCGGGAGCGATGGGGGGTCACCGACCGCCAGCTGGCGTTGGGCGAGCGCCCCACGTCGTCGTCGCAACACCTTCAGTGGCAATCGGCGGTGCGCCAGCTCGAAGGATCCCAGCGACACCTGCACCGAGAGCTGGCCCTCGAGCGGGCACTCGAGCTCGGCCGCGCCAGCTGACGAGCCTCTGGGATAAGTTGACGCGTCTGCTGACCACGTCGACGTGCCTGCTGACCACGTCGAGAGAGGGGGCGTCATGGAGGTACCGCTTACTGTCGGCGACTTCCTCGAGCGGGCGGCCTCCGCCCACGCCGACCGGGTCGCCCTGGTCGACGAGCCGGGGGAGTCTGGCTCGCTCGGCCGGCTGACCTATGCCGAGCTGCACCGGCGAGCACAAGGGATGGCCGTCGCCCTCGACCGCATGGGTGTCGGGCCCGGCGAGCGGGTGGCCATCGCGAGCCCCAACTCGGGACGGTTCCTGATCTCGTACTTCGGCGTGAGCGGCTTCGGGCGGGTGCTCGTGCCGATCAACTTCAGGCTGAACGCCCAGGAGGTCGGCTACATCGTCGACCATTCGGGGTCCACCGTGCTGTTGGTCGATCCGGAGCTGGAGCAGGCTCTGGCCGACGTCGACGTGAAAGAGCGCATCGTGCTCGACGGGGTGCAGGACAGGGAGCTCTTCGCCGAGCTGAGCGACACCAGCGCCGGCCCGAACCGATGGGAGCCCGACGAGAGCGCCAACTGCAGCATCAACTACACCTCAGGCACCACCGCCCGACCCAAGGGTGTGCAGCTCACTCACCGCAACTGCTGGCTGAACGCGGTCGTCTTCGGATGGCACACGACGGTCACCGATCGGGACGTGCTGCTCCACACGCTGCCGATGTTCCACTGCAACGGTTGGGGCATGCCGTACGCGGCCACCGGGATGGGCGCTCGTCACGTCATTCTGCGCAAGGTCGACGGTGAGGAGATCCTCGCTCGGGTGGAGTCGGAGGGCGTGACGCTGATGTGCGGTGCCCCGGCGGTGGTCGCCGCCGTGCTCGACGCAGCAGTGGCCCGTCGAGAGCATGGCCGTCCGGTTCCGGGCGCGGGCACGGTCCGAATGGTGGTGGCGGGCGCGCCGCCGCCGTCGAAGATCATCGAGCGGGTGGGTGACGAGCTCGGTTGGGAGTTCATCCAGATCTACGGGCTGACCGAGACGTCGCCGTTGCTCACCGTGAACCGGGCCCCTCTGGAGTGGGACGACCTCGATCCGCCGGAGCGGGCCCGACGGCTCAGCCGGGCGGGGCTACCGGCGGTGGGTGTGAAGGTCCGCACCGACGACGAGGGCGAGGTCCTGGCCCGATCCAACCATGTCTTCGCGGGGTACTGGCAACAGCCCGACGAGTCGGAGGCCGTCCTCGGAGAGGGATGGTTCCGCACGGGCGACGGTGGTTTCATGGACGGTCCTCATCTCACCATCGAGGACCGCAAGAAGGACGTGATCATCAGTGGAGGCGAGAACGTCTCGTCCATCGAGGTCGAGGGTCACCTCTACCAGCATCGGGCCGTCGCCGAGGTGGCGGTGATCGGTGTGCCGGACGAGCGGTGGGGCGAGACGGTCAAGGCGCTCGTGGTGGTCCGGCCCGGTATGGATGTCGACGAGGCCGAGCTGATCGAGTTCTGCCGTCAGGACCTGGCACACTTCAAGTGCCCGACATCGGTCGAGCTTCGCGAGAGCCTGCCCCGCACGGCGACCGGCAAGCTGCAGAAGTTCAAGCTCCGCGCTCCGTACTGGGAGGGGCGGGAACGCCGGGTCAACTGACGCGTCGCGCCGCCAGTGACCGGCTGGAGGCTCAGTAGCCGGCTACGGCGTCGACGACGTTGACCAACGGAGTCCCCGAGAGCCACCGGTCCAGCTGGGCGACGAAGAGCTCCTCGATGCGCTGCAGGGACCGCGGTGACGACCAGGTGAAGTGGGGTACGACGATGACGTTCTCGCGTCGCCACAGTGGATGGCCCTCCGGCAGGGGCTCCTCGGCGAAGGTGTCCAGCACGGCACCTCCGATCTGCCCGTTGTCGAGGGCGCGCACGAGGGCGGACTCGTCGACCAGCGCCCCGCGGGCCACGTTCACGAGCCACGCAGTGGGCTTCATGGCCGCCAGGGCGTCGGCGTCGATGCTGTTGGCCGTCGCCGCCGTGAGGGGCAGGCCGAGCACGACGTAGTCGGCGTGGGGGAGCTCGTCCCGCCAGTGCTCCGGCGCCACCATGCGGGCCACGCCGGGCGGAACGTCGGCACGACCCTGGCGAGCCACGGCCCTGACCTCCATGTCGAAGGCGGCGGCCATCGGAGCCACCAGACCGTTGACCGAGCCGAGGCCGAGGAGCAGGACGACGCCGCCGTCGAGCTCGTCGAGGAGCGGGCTCGGATCCCAGACGCCGCTGTCGGACAAGCGAACGAACCGGGGAAAGCGCTTGGCCGCCGAGAGAATGGCCAGCATGACCCACTCGGCCATCGGACGGGAGAAGCTGCCGGCCCCGTTGGTGAGGACGATGCCCCGCTCGGCCAGCTCGGCCACGGGCAGGCTGTCGACCCCCACCGCGTCCGAGTGGACCCAAGCCAGATCCGGAAGATGGTCGACGGCGGCGAGCAGCCAGCGGCGAGACGTGAGCCCCGGACGCCAGAGCACGGTCACGCCGGCGGCCTCGGACGGGTCGACCCGACCCTCCCGATCGACCGAGACCGGCCGGATCGGTCGTGACAGCTGTCCGCGCTCGTTGAGCGCGGCGAGCGTCTCCTGCGCGCCGCGTGCGCCGGCCACTCCGATCGGCTTGTCACCCTGGCTCATCGCGAGGTCATCCTGGCCGGGCGCCCCCGCCGACTGCAAGGCCACCTCGTAGGCTGGCCGTCCATGAAGGTACGCATCGGCTACGGACTCGGCACCGCCGCCGGCGGCGGTGGGCGCCAGCAGTTCACCGATCTGGTCGACGGCCTGGAGCGACACCGGTTCGACTCGCTGTGGCTGTCGGAGCGGCTCACCGGCGTCGCTCCCGATCCAGTGGTGGGCCTGTCGGTGGCGGCGGGTCGGACCGAACGCCTCAAGCTCGGCACCAGCGTGCTGGTGCTGCCCGGGCGCAACCCGGCCGTGCTGGCCAAGGAGCTGGCCAGCCTCGACGTCCTCTCGGGCGGCCGCCTGCTGCCCGCCTTCGGGCTGGGGATCGCCGAGCCGCACGAGCAGCAGGCCTTCGGTGTGCGGCGAGAGGAGCGGGCGGCGTGGTTCGACGAGGCCCTGCCCCTGATTCGTCGCATGTGGGTCGACGACGCCGTCGATCACGACGGCTCCCGTTTCACCTACAACCGGCTCAGCGTCCGGCCCAAGCCGGTGCAGCACCCTCCCGACGTCTGGCTGGGGGGCCGGGTCCCCAGCGAGCTGCGCCGCACCGGTCGGCTCGGCGACGGCTGGCTGCCAAGCTTCTGCACCCCCGACGAAGCCGCCGCCGGGCGCAAAATCGTGGAGGAGGCGGCGGATCAGGCAGGACGATGGATCGACCCGGAGCACTTCGGCGCACTCGTCGCCTACGCCCGGGGCCCGCTGCCCGACCGCCTCGTCCAGGCCCTGGCCACCCGCCGACCTGATGTCGACCCTGGCGAGCTCGTCCTCGCCGGGCTCCCGGCGCTACGCCGGCGCCTCGAGGCCTTCATCGACCGCGGGTTCTCGAAGCTGGTCGTCGTCCCTGCCGTCGAGCCCGATCGATGGGCGGACGAGCTGGAGGAGGTCGCAGACCAGGTGCTCGGCCTTCAGGACCCGGCCCGGGTCTCCTGAGCGCGAACAGCCTCGACGAGCGGACCGCCAGCCGCGGCGCGGAAGGCGGTGTCCCATCCCCCCGCCGTGAGACCGATGGCGTCGAGCGCGGCCTGCGCCTCGGCCAGGGCCACCGGCGCCTCCGGGTTGTCCGTCGGCTCGAGACCGCGAGCCCGAGCGAGGCGCACGATGGCCTGCTGGGTCCGGTCGCCAGTGGCGTCGACGCAGGAAAGGGCGGCGCAGAACGCCTCCTCTCCTTCGTCGGGACGACCAAGCTGCACCGACGCGAAACCTCGTGCGACGTCGGCCACGGCGCGATCGAGATACGTGGCCTCTTCGAGCGACGCCGTCGTGCGGGCCGCGTCGATCGCCTCCGAGGGCCGGTGACCACCGGCATAGGAGAGGGCGAGCAGCGACAGTGCGTTGGCGCGGGGGCCGGCGGCGGCGGCCGCGGCGACCGCCTGCTCCAGCCGATCGATCGCCTCGTCGAACCGCCCGACCTGGGCGAGGGCGGCCCCGTGGGCGGTGTCGACCTCGGTCGTGGCCACCTCGCTGACGGCGCCGGTCGACAGCTGCGACAGCTCGCTCAGGACCGAGAGCGCCTGCTCGCCGTCTCCGACGTGGATCGCCGTGCCGGCGAGCACCAACCCCGCTCCCTGCACCAGCCCGTACACCAGGCCGGCCTTCGAGGAGGTCCAGCCGTCCGAGCCTTCGTTGGCCAGCGCGCTCATCAGGTCCTCCCGGGCCAACGCGAACGCCGCATCGATGTCGCCGGCGGCGGCGCGGGCTCGGATCAGGACGCCCTCGGCCCGGAGCGCGTCGCCGTTGCGAAGCTCGCGGAACAGCCCGGCCGCCTCCTGGCTCCGATGGATGGCGTCCTCTGTTCGTCCCTCCCACAGCGCCACCGAGCTCAACAGGTACTGCACCATGGCCAGCGCCCATCGGTCACCGCCTTGGCGCACCTCCCCGAGGATGTGGGTCGCCAGCGCCTCGGCTTCCTCTCGCCGGCCCTGGAAGAAGCGCACGAACCCGAGCAGCCCCTTGGTCCAGCCCAGCCCTCCCCAGTCACCGGCCTCGATGAAGGTGCTTCCGGCCTCGCCCAGGCGCTCCTCCGCCTCGGTCAGCCGACCGAGGGCGTAGGCGATCTCGGCCAGGTTCCAGAGGGCCCAGGCCTCCTGGCGACGCGACCCGAGCGAGCGGAACATGGTGAGGGCGGTGGTCATCGCCGCCTCGGCGCCGTCGGGGTCGCCCATGAGCGAGCGGGTCATGCCGAGCTGGCTGAGCGCCTCGGCTTCGCCCTGGTCGTCACCGACGTCGCGCCAGATGCGGGTCGCCCGTTCGAGGGTGGCGCTCGACGCGTCGAAGGCGCCCTCGGCCTGCTCGACGTGGCCCAGCACGGTGAGCGCGCGTGCCACGGCGCGCTGGTCGCCCTCCGCCGACGCCGAAGCCAGCGCGCTGTCGATGTCGGCACGCGCCGCGCTGGGCTCGCGCAGGTTGGCCTTGGCATCGGCCCGCTCCAGCAGCACCTCGCGCCGGGCTGCGTCCTCGCCCCGCGGGATCACCGCCACGGCACGCGACAGGAGGTCCACCGCCGCCTGATAGAAGCCCCGCTGACGTGAGCGGTCTGCCGACATCGTGGTGTAGTCGAGCGCGGGGCGCCACACGTCAGTCGGGACACCGCCGACCACTCCCACCTCGGCTGTCAGCGCCGACGCCTCGGTGTAGTGGTAGGCGAGCTGCTCGACGACCTCGTGCTGGCGGTCGGTCTGCTGTGTCCTGTCGGACAGCCAGGATGCCAGGACGTAGTGCCGCCGGGCCCGGTCGGCCTTGGTGAGGATCTCGTAGGCGACCTCGCGAGCCAATCCTGAGCGGAACGTCCACGTGTCGCCGAGCGTGGCGATCACGTCCTTGGCCGCAAGCTCCTCGACGACGGGACCGATCCCTGATGCACCCCGAGCCGTCGCCAAGGTGGCGAGGGCCTCGAGCTCACCGCGTACGCCCACCACCGAGGCGTCCTCCACCACGGCGCGCTCCTCGCGACTGAGCACGTCGAGGCGGGCTGCCACCAGGCCTCGGAGGGTCGCAGGGAGCTCGCCCGATGCACTGGCGCCGGCGAGCACGTCCTGCTGAGTGGGGCCGGCGTCGCCGAGCAGGGCCGACAGCTCCTCCAGGAACAAGGGGTTGCCCCCGCTGCGCTCGATCAGCGCGTCGCCGAGCCCCGGCTCGAGCTCGTTCCCTGACAGCGATGCGAGCAGCTGGCGGCCCTCGGCGAGGGCCAGGGGATCGACATGCAGCACGACCTCGCTGTGGCGGCCGGGGCGGGGAGCCCAACGAGGCTGGATCTCCGGGCGGGTCGTGGCCACGAGCACGAGAGGGAGGTGGTGCAGCCGATCGAGGAGATCGTCGATGGCGTCGAAGACCAGCTCGTCCGCCCAATGGAGCTCTGACAGCACCAACACGAGGGGGCGACGGCGGGCGAGCCCGTCGAGAAAGGTCAACAACGCCAGACGCACCTCGTCGCGGGTTCGACCGGGGTCGACGTCGGCCAGGGCGCCCTGGTTGCCCATGAGAAAGAAGAGCGCCGTCGCCATGCGCCCCGCCTCGTCGCCGTCGACGTCCACATCGGCGACCGTGGCGACCGTGGCTCGGCACTTGGCCAGCGTCTCGTCGGCCGAGTCGGAGGGCTCGATGGCGCACGCCTGGCGCATCATCTCCGCCATCGGCCACCAGGCGTTGGCTTCGCCATAGGGCACGCATCGACCCTCCAGCACCGTGGCGTCGTGCTCCCGGACGGCCCATTCGGCGAGCTCGCGAGCGAGGCGGCTCTTGCCCACGCCGGCGTCGCCGAGCATGACGATCAGCTGTGCCCGATGCCGGGCGACGGCGGCCCCGACGGCGTACTGGAGCAGGCCCAGCTCCTCGTGACGACCAACCAGCGGACCGTCCACCCGCGCCGGTCGACGCCCCGGAGGCGCGAGACATTCAACGGCGATCCAGGCCTCGACCGCCTCGTCGCGACCGCGGGCCTGAAGGCTGCCCGCCGGCTCGTAGCGCACCACGCCCGCAGTGCCGGTGCTGGTGGCAGAGCCCACCAGCACCTGTCCCGGATCAGCCATCGTCTGCAGCCGGCTGGCCACGTTGACCACGTCGCCCATCGCCGTGTAATCGCCTCCGGCCCGCAGGGCGCCAACCAGCACCTCACCCGTGTTGACGCCGATGCGCAGGCGGACGGACTGGAGCTCGCCCGACAGCGCCACCACGCTCGCCTGCATCTGCAGTGCCGCCCGCACGGCCCGTTCGGCATCGTCCTCGTGGGCGACCGGAGCGCCGAACAGGGCGACGATGGCATCGCCCACGATCTTGTCCACCCTGCCGCCGAAGGCGCTGATATCGGCGGCCAGCCGCTCGAAGCACCGGTCCACCAGGTTCTTGACCTGCTCTGGATCCATCGCCTCGCTCAGCGTCGTGAACCCGACGAGATCGGCGAACACCACCGTGACCACCCGGCGCTCGTCGCCACGCGTGCCGAGCGTCACAATCGACTGCCCGCATCCGGGGCAGAATCGAGCCCGCTCCGGCAGCGTGTTCCCGCAGGATGGGCAGGTCATCGCCAGTCAGGATAATGCCATCGGCGTTCTTTGCCCCATCGAAAGAGCCCGATCCGCAGTCCCGAGCACGGGTGGCGCCGATCGACGGCCGTCGGGCGGCGGAACCCGCTAGATGTCAGTCCATCTCCAGACCGGGCCTCCCCTCTGTCACGACGAGCCGCGCCGGAAGGCCCATGAGGTCGAGCGGATCCCGTTGCATCGACGATGCGCGCAGTGAGACGACTTCACCGCGGTGCGATCCGGCTGTGAGGACGACGTCGACCCGCACGTGTTGCGGTTCATCGATCACGACATCGACGATCATGACGTCGTAGGTGCCGTCCGGCAGCGCTTCCACGACGCGAAAGACTCGCGAAGCACCGCGCCGGTGTCCATCGCGTGTGCAGAAGACTTCGCGTCAAGGAAAAACTTGACCTCGCGGCCAAGAACCTTTTTCATTACAAGGAAACTTCGTCGTTAGACCCGGAGGTGCGGTGAACAAGTCTCAGCTCGTCGAGGCGGTCGGCGCAGCTGCTGCTCTCGAGAAGCGTCAGGCTGAGCGAGCCGTTGACGCGGTGACGTCGACGGTTATGGAAGCGGTGCGAGCGGGTAACAGGGTTGCGCTGGTCGGCTTCGGCACGTTCAATCCGACGAGACGCAACGCACGCATGGGCCGTAACCCGCAGACTGGGGCACCAGTTCGAATCAACGCATCGAAGGGCGTGCGGTTCGCAGCTGGATCGGCATTCAAAGAAGCCCTCAACACCAACCGACCGATCAAGAAGGCGACGAAGGCAGGGGCGGGCAGGCAGGCAACCTCGAAGCGGGCTCCCGCCACGAAGAGGCCGGTGGCCAAGAAGGCTCCGGTGAAGAGGAAGAAGACCACCAAGACGACCAAGGCGGCGAGAGCCGCCAGGAAGCGGTAGGTGATTCCATGACAGCAATCAGAAAGGCGGCTACCGCCGCCGAGAAGCGCGTCGCAGGCTCGGCGGGCAGAGCTAGAAAGTCGGCCAAGCGGCGGGTGAGCGGCACGCGAGCAACCGCCAAGAAGGCCCGCAAGACGGCCGCCAAGTCGACGAAGTCGCTGGCCAAGAAGACGCGGGCGACAGGTCGTACCACGGCCCGGAAGACCACCAAGGCCGCCCGCAAGACGACCAAGGCACCCGCCCGCAAGACCACGAAGGCGCGCAAGACCCGCAAGGCGCCGGCCCGCAAGGCGACCAAGGCGCCGGCCCGCAAGGCGACCAAGGCCAGAAAGACGACCCGCAAGACCACTCGCAAGACGACACGGGCACCGGCCCGCAAGGCGGCGAAGTCCCCCGCCCGCAAGGCGGCGAAGTCCCCCGTCCGCAAGGCGGCAAAGGGCGGAGCTCGCAAGACGACGAGAGCGCCGGCACGTAAGGGCACCAAGTCCACCGCTGGGTCTCGGGCTCGCAAGTCGACCGCCAGGAAGGCGACGAGCGCGTCCCGTTAGACAGGGCCCCGTTCGGCAGGGGCGGCGGGGGGCGGGGACGGGACCGCCGGCGCCTGGACTTGGAAGGACCGCTCGAGGGCAAGCCGGCGGATGGGGTCTCGACCTGTCGTCAGACCTCGCTCATCAGCTTGAAGGCCTCGGCGGCTGCGAACCCGGCGAGCCGGCCGTGATCGGCGAGTCCTCGGATCACACGATCACGAAAACGCACCATCTCCTCGCCGGACGTCGACTCTTCGATGCGCATGGTCGAGCGGAACTGGGTCCGATGGGCGAGCAGGGCTTCCAGCTTGGCCTCGACGAAACCCGAGACGTCCTCGAGGTGGTCCGGCTCGTCGGCCTCCCATAGCAGCAGCGCCGACGGTCGGTGCGGCGGCGCCTCTTGCTCGGGGAAGAAGTGCGGATCGCGCGCGGCCACGATGGCATCGGTGAGGAGGAACCCGGCATTGCGATGGTCTGGATGGAGGCGGTAGCGCTTCCAGGGGTCGTGGCCGAGCACGACATCGGGCCGGATGATGCGGATCCACGAGCAGAGCTGCCAGCGTTGACGGAGGCCGGGCTCGAGCTCGCCGTCGGGCCAGCCGAGGAAGACGACGTCCCCCTCGCCGCCGAGCGCTCTCGACGCGGCCCGCTGCTCCTCCTGGCGGATGCGCACGAGATCGGCGATGTCCTGGGACGGATCCCAGGAGCCCTTGGCGCCGTCGGTGCAGACCAGGTGGCGGATGCGACATCCGCCCGACGCCCACTTGGCGAGCGTGGCGCCGCAGCCGAACTCGATGTCGTCGGGATGGGCCCCGACGGCCAGCGCACACCCGGGGGTGGCCAGGTTCGACCCGGTCCCTGGGTCCGACTCCTCCTCCGACGGTGGTGTCACGGGGTGCTCAGGACGGGCTGCGTCGATAGTCGAGATCGGCCGGCTGGTCCACGTCCCACGCCAGAAGGGGCTCGTCCACGACTCGCAGCGGCAGGCCCAGACGGCGCGCCTCGAACTCGTGGCGCGCGAACGAGCCCGGTCCGTACGAGAACCTGAAGCCGACCGCTGTCGGCACGCACGCCACGTTGGTCCCGTCGCGATGACGGTCGGGGACGAGCGTCACGCCTGCGAAGCGACCGACCCAGGTGAGATCGGCGGCGAGCGGAAGGTCGGCGTGGGCAACGGTCACCCGCGCCGCGCCGGCCGCTCCGAGGCGATCGACCCCCGCCTCGACGGCTCCGTTCAGACCGCGCTCGGGCTCCCAGATCACGAGGGCGCCCCGCTGGCGGGCCCACACGGCGACGTCGTTGTCGTCGCACACGACGGCGACCGGAAGGCTCCCAGCGGCGCCGACCACGCGCTCGGCCATCGACCGGGCGAGGCTCGCACGCTCTGCTGGGGGCAGGGCGGGAGCCAGTCGCCGCTTGGCCTCGGCGAACGCCTTCACCGGCACCAGCACGGCCTCGGGACCGATATGGAGATCGCCCGGCGCCGGTCGACCCCGATGCCCCGGCGATGGGCTCACGCCCCCGCGTCCCACCCGGCCAGTCTATGGTGGGCTGGGTGGTGACCAGGGTCGCAGTCATCGGGGCGGGCTCGTGGGGAACAGCCGTGGCGTCGCTCGTCGCCGCCAATGCCACCGCGACCCTCTGGGCCAGGCGACCCGAACTGGCAAAGGAGATCGCCGTCGACCACGTGAACGGCTCGTACCTTCCGGGCATCCAGCTTCCCGATCGTCTGGGTGCCACGGCATCGCTCGAGGAAGCCGTGGTCGGTGCCGACGTGGTGGTGATGGGCGTGCCGTCGCACGGCTTCCGCACCGTGGTTACCGACCTGGCGCCCTACCTCGGACCGGCCACCCCCGTGGTCAGCCTGGCCAAGGGGATCGAGCAGGACTCGCTCAAGCGCATGACCGAGGTCGTCGCAGAGGTGGCACCCGGCTCGCCTCGTCCCGTGGGCGTCCTCACGGGGCCGAACCTGGCGCGGGAGATCCTCGCCGGCCATCCCGCGGCCAGCGTCGTCGCCCTGGGCGACGAAGGCATCGCCACCGACCTGCAGCACCTGTTCTCGAGCGGCACCTTCCGTGTGTACACCAATCCCGACGTGATCGGTTGTGAGATCGCCGGAGCACTGAAGAACGTCATCGCCATCGCCGCCGGCATGACCGACGGCATGGGCTTCGGCGACAACACCAGAGCCGCCCTGGTGACGCGAGGCCTCGCCGAGCTCACCCGGCTCGGCATCGCCATGGGCGGCGACCCCCTGACCTTCTCGGGGTTGGCCGGCATGGGCGACCTGGTCGCCACCTGCATCAGCCGTCAGAGCCGCAACCGCTACGTGGGCGAGGCGCTGGGCCAGGGCCGGCCGATCGACGAGATCGTGGCCGAGATGCGCATGGTCGCCGAAGGAGTGAAGACCTCGGGACCTGTCGTCGAGCTGGCCACCAGGTACGGCGTCGAGATGCCCATCGCCGAGCAGGTGGCCGCCGTCATCCGCGACGGCAAGACCGTGCCCGAGGCGATCATCGCCTTGATGCAGAGGGAGGCGAAGACCGAGCTGTACGGCATTCGCGGCTGAGGTCAACCCATGGGGATCCGAACCTGGACGTTGCGTCGAGCCATGGGCCGACTGCGCATCACCGACGACATCGTCCGCTACCTGTCGACCTTCCAGCGCCTGGGCGAGACCGTCGAGGTGGAGATGCCGGGCGAGCTGCTGCCGGTCGGTGCCCGGACGGTCTTCCGGGCTGTCCGCACGCGCGCCGCGGCCCAGCTGGGCATGGACTGGGTCTGGCCCTGGTGGCTCGAGCGGCAGCTGGACCCGGGATCACCGGCCTTCGTACCCCGGGGTCACCTGCCCGTGCTGACCAACGTGACCGGTCGGGCGTGGACGATGGTCGGCAACCCTCGCTCGACACGCAAGGGCATCGTGGATCCTCGCGGGCTGGTGACGCCGTGGTACGACGGATGGTCGTTGGACTGGTGGGTCGAGTCCGAGGACGGGTGGCACCTGCCGTCACGGGACGGCGTGGCCGACCAGCGCCTGGTCGACGGCACCCCTGTCGTGGAGACGACGGTCGAGGTGCGCGGTGGTCAGGCCGCGCAGCGCGTCTACGCGGTGACGACCGGCGCCACCGACGCCGCCATCGGGACCGAGCTGTTGGTCGTCGAGGTCGAGAACCGCTCTCGAGACCCGCTCGTCATCGCCCTGGCCGTCCGTCCGTACAACCCCGAGGGCCTGGCGGTGGTGGAGAGAATCGCCCTCGAGGATCGCACGGTGATGGTGGACGGCCGACCCGCCGTCCTTCTGCCTGACCGGCCGAGCGCAGTCGCTGGCTCGACGTTCGCGGGTGGCGACTCCGCCTCCACCGTGCTGCACGGTGGAGCCCGGGCCGAGCGCCAACTGTCTCTGCGTTGTGAGGTCGGTCTGGCCCAGCTGGCGCTGGTGCTCCCGTTGGCGCCGGGGGCGACACATCGCGTCGCCCTGCCTCTCGTCGCCGAGCGGCGCACGCGCCGGCGTCGACTGGCCCGCCGGCGAGCCGAACGGGTGCCCGAGCTTCCCGCTGTCCTGCCGTCGAGCTCGGTCACGGCATGCGAATGGCGCGCCCGCACCGATCGGGGCATGGATCTCGTGCTGCCGACCGGGCCGCTGGCCGACGCGGTGGACGCCTGCCGGCGCTTCCTCGTGCTGTCGCACGAAGGCAGCGACGTCAGGCCCGGACCGTTCACGTACCACCGGTTCTGGTTCCGCGACGCCGCCTACCTGCTCGCGGCCCTGGACCGCTACGGCTTCCACCCCGAGTCGGCAGAGGTGCTGGCCTCGTACCCGGAGCGGCAGCGCCACGACGGGTTCTTCTTCAGCCAGCGCCAGGAGTGGGACGCCAACGGGGCCGCGCTGTGGGCGCTGGCCGAGCACTGGCGCCTCAGCCGGGACGACGAGCTGGTGGTGAGGCTGGCCCCCATGATCGCCCGGGCGGCGACGTGGATCGAGCACAAGCGTCATACCAAGCCCCGCTCGCGCCGATCCGACCCAGCGCTTCGGGGCTTGATGCCCGCAGGCGTGTCGGCCGAGCACCTCGGGCCGTTCGACTACTTCTACTGGGACGACTTCTGGTCCCTTCGGGGACTGCTCGACGCGTCGTGCCTGCTGCGGGTGGCGGGCGACGAGGCGGGGGCCAACCGTGCCGCTGAATGGGCGGCCGCCATGCGAGCCGACCTCTGGGCATCGATGGAGCGCACCTCGCGCCACCTCGGCACCCTGGTGATTCCCGCCGGGCCGCACCGACGGGTCGACCCCGGCATCATCGGGTCGCTGGTCGCGTGTCAGCCGCTCGGGCTGATCCCGCCGCTGGAGCCGGCCATGGCGGCAACGGTCGAGGCCGTCCGCCAGCGTTTCCTGATCGGCTCCGCCTTCTTCCACGGCATCAGTCACACGGGTCTTGGCACCTATCTGACGCTCCAGCTGGCCTTCGTGGAGCTCGCCGCCGGCGACCGACGCGCCCTCGACCGCCTCGAGTGGCTGGTGGGGGCGGCCAGTTCCACCTTCACCTGGCCCGAGGCCATACACCCGGTCCTCGGCGACGGATGCATGGGCGACGGTCACCACGGCTGGGCGACCGCCGACTTCCTGTCCTTCGTGCGGGAGCTGTTGGTACGCGAGACCGACGACGGCCTGGCGCTGTGCACGATGCTGCCCGAGGAATGGAGCGGCCGGCCTCTCGCCGTGCACGAGGCGCCCACGCATCGAGGGTCGCTGTCCTTCCAGCTGGGGTGGGAGGCCGGCCGGGCCATGCTGAGGTGGGAGCTCCGGCCCCACCCCGGTACGGGCGCCGTCCGCCTCACCGCTCCCGGCCTCGATCCCGGCTGGTCGTCGGTCGAGCTTGGCGGCGAGGCCGAGCTCGCGAGGGAAGCGCTGGCGCGTGCAGGCGGGTGGCGCCGGTGAGCGAGCAGCATTCGCGCCTGGAGGAGCGCATGCGCACGCTCCTGTCGTCGCTCGGGGTCAGCGCCGAGGAGATCGACGAGGCGGCCGCCGAGGGCAAGCTCTATCTCCTCACTGTCGATCGGCTCCTCGTCGCCGGGAAGCCGCTCTACACGGCGGCAGAGGTGTCCGAGCGGTCGGGCATGCCGGCGGACCTGACGGCGCGCTTCTGGCGGGCACTCGGCTTCACCGACGTGCACGACGAGGAGCGCCACTTCACCGACGCCGATGTCGAGGCCCTGGCCGTCGCCGAGCGCTTCCTCGAGGAGGGGCTGGCCGACGTCGAGGTGGCGCTGCAGATGACCAGAGCCATCGGCCTGTCGATGGCCCGCGTGGCCGAGGCCGAGGTGGCGGCGTCGCCGTTGACGCGCAGCGACCTCGACACCGACGAGATGGCGGACCTCTTCCTGCGGACCCTGGACGTCATCCTTCCGAGCATGGGCCTTCTGCTCGAGTACGCCTGGCGCCGGCACCTCCAGGCCGCGTTCCGGCGGGCGATGCTGGCCTTCAGCCGGGGCGAGCTCAGCGGGGGGACGATCGAGACCACGGTCGGCTTCGCCGACCTCGTCGGCTTCACGCTGCTCTCCCAGGAGCTGAGTGACGAGGCGCTCGCCGAGGTGGTGAGCCGGTTCGAGGCGTTGGCCTTCGACACCGTCGGCGCCCTCGGGGGACAGGTGGTGAAGGTGATCGGGGACGAGGTCATGTTCGTGGTGCGCGACGCCGCCGAGGGAGCGCGAGTCGCCTTGCGGCTGGCGGACGCCTACGCCGACGACGAGCTGCTGTCCGACGTGCGGGTCGGTCTGGCCTGCGGATCGGTGCTCGCCATCGAGGGTGACTACTACGGGCCGGTCGTCAACCTGGCCAGCCGCATCGTGAAGATCGCCATTCCGGGCACGGTACTGGTCTCGGACGAGGTGCACGCCGGACTGCAGGACGACGATGACCTGACCTTCAAGCCGCTCCGGCCCCGCACCTTGAAGGACGTGGGACGGGTGCAGCTCTGGGCCCTGCACTGGACGGGCACTGAGCCGCCCTCGGACGGCCGCTGGTCCTGGAGTCGACGGCGCGGCATCCCAGGTGTGCTGCCGGCGGCCGCCGAGCTGCGGGCCCGGGCGAGCGAGCTCCGGGAGCGGGCGACCGACCGGCGCGAGGAGCGTCGCGAGGAACGGCGCGACGAGCGGCGCGAGCGCGAGGAACGGGACGAGTAGACCGCAGCGGTCAGCGCTCGAGGCGAGCAGTCGCCAGCTGTCGCGGGCCGAGCTCGAAGCCGCCCTCGAAGGGGCGGTGGGGCCGACCGGCGAGATCGACCAGGTGACCGGATCGTCCGGCGACCGAGACCGTCGTCGGGGTGTCGGTGGGATTGAAGACACGGAGCTCCAACGCGCCGTCCTCGCGCCGCAGCGCCGACACCTCGGCCCCGTCGACGGCCAGGCCCTGGCCGGTCGCCGTCCGGTCACCCCCGCCGGGCGCCGTCGTCGTGAGCAGCGGCAGCAGCGCGTCGTCGGCCAGGGCGTAGGGATCGACCGGGCCGACGCACACGGCGTAGCGGCACTCCACGGGCTCCAGCATCTGCGCGCTTTCGACCGCTAGAGGCGGTCCCGCCGGTGAGCGCCGGTGGCTGGTCGTGGGCCGGGACAGCACACCGGTCGCCCGCATGAGGGTGAGGGCCAGCGTCCGGGCTTCGCCGCCGTCGACGTCGATCAGCTCGTACTCGAGCAGACCCTCGTGCACGACGGTGAGGCCACCGGCGGTGACGAAGCGTCGAGACGGAAACGTGGGCACGGCGAGCTCGTCGGTTCCCCCCTCGGTGTCCAGGCCCCGCTCGACGATCCCGAAGGCGCACTCGGCCATGGAGGTCGACGCCGGGACGGGAAGGCCGAACAGTGCCCGCAGCCGATGATCACGGCACGGGTTGTCGAAACTGGTCGTCACCCGGGCCAGTCGCTCGCCCGCTCGCAGCTCGATGATGGTTGTCACGACCACCGACCGCTCGCCCACCCGGGTACCGCGGTCGTCGTCCACCCGTTCGGGCCAGACGTAGCTGCGCCGGACGAGCACCCGGCCGCGGACCGGTCCCCACTCGGCCACCTCGACCGACACGGCCTCGGGCCGGTCGACGATGGTGTCCTGGGCCGGCGGCGACCAGGTGTAGGTATCGCCCTGGTCGCCGCCGTCCACCAACCGGTCCAGGTCAGGGGACTCGTCGACGGTGAAGGTACCCTTCGCGCCGTCGACGGCCACGGTGACGAGGCCGTTGGTCATCCACGCTCCGTCGGTCACCTGCACCGGGTGTGACAGCGGCCGCGGAACCCAGGCCGCCCAACCCAGCCCGGGAACCGCCTCGGCTCGGGCGAGCACCCGCTGGCTCGGGCGCCGGTCGAGGTGGACGCGGACGGCAGCCTCGGGCCGGGCGCCCATGCTGGCGTAGAGGTCCCGCTTCACCTGCTCCACCGACGGGTTCGGTCTCAACCGCGTGTCGGTGTCGAGCCAGACCTCGATGGCGCGGCCACCGTGCGCGATCTCGGCCTCGTTCACGAAGGTGCCGTCACCGAGATCCTGGGCCCGCATTCGGCCGAGAAGGGCGCGCACGTCCTCGACACCCATCGTGTCGTCGCGACGGAGCGCGGGCCATGCCTCCAGCAGCTGGGTCCCATCGACGTGCTCGTCGCCCGGCAGGACCAGCTCGACGATCCCGCCCCTGCTCCGGGCGGCCGTGTTGACCACGACCATGCCGGGGTCGGCCATCGACGCGCCCAGCTCGGCCAGGGCCCGCGCGCTGAGCCCCTCGGCCGCGCTGGTGGCCCCGGCGAAGCGCTGCAGCACGGCGGCGGCGACGTCGTCGACCGAGGACGCCGAGATCGAATCGTGGGCGGAGTTGCGCACCAATTGCAACCAGGCCGCGTCCAGCAGTGATCGGGGCCACCGTGACGCGGGAAGGAACAGCGCGCAGAGCGGTTCGGCCTCCCGCTCCAACGCCCGCTCGGCTCGCGCCGCGGCCTGCTTGATGTCCACGCGGGTCGAGGCCACGCCCCGAAGC
>JBPYEZ010000196.1:0-4577 GCA_051984395.1 Acidimicrobiales bacterium
CCGGTATGGAGATCGAAATCCTCACCGAGGAGGTCGAGCGACATGGCCACGCACTCGGTGTGCCAACCGGGGCGGCCCGGTCCCCACGGCGATTCCCACGCCGGCTCGCCGGGCTTGGCCTTCTTCCACAGGGCGAAGTCGACGGGCGACCGCTTGGCCTCGTCGACCTCGACCCGGGCTCCCGCCCGCAGCGACTTCAAGGGCTGGCGAACCAGGTGCCCGTAGTCATCGATGCTCTCCACCGACAGGTAGACGCCGTCGGACGACTCGTAGGCGGCGCCCCGTTCCACCAGCTCGGCGATCAGCTCCACCATGGCGCCGACGTACTCGGTGGCGTGGGGCACCACGGTTGGCCGAGCGACGCCCAGCCGGTCGAGGGCTTCCCACCAGACCGACTCGTAGTGACGTGCCACCTCGTCCGCCGGACGGCCCTCCTCCTCGCCCCGGCGGATGATGTTGTCGTCGATGTCGGTCACGTTCGAGACGTGGACGACCTCGATGCCCCGCCATTCGAGGTACCGGCGCAGCACGTCGTAGACCAGCGCAGAGCGGCCGTGGCCGATGTGGGGGACGTCGTAGACCGTCGGCCCGCACACGTACATCGACAACTGCCCCGGCTTGCGGGGCGCGATCTCGGTGACGGCACCCAATGCGGTGTCATTCAACCGCAACATCCCTGTACCGTAACCCTTTGATGAGCCCGAACGTCCCCGATAAACCGACCCTGGAGGGCCTGGAGGCCAGGTGGGCCGCCCAGTGGGAGGCTGACGGGACCTACCGGTTCGACCGGAGCAAGTCTCGGCCCGAGATCTACGCCATCGACACCCCTCCCCCGACGGTCAGCGGGTCCCTGCACATCGGTCACGTGATGTCCTACACCCACACCGACACCGTGGCCCGCTACCGGCGCATGCGGGGCATGGAGGTCTTCTATCCGATCGGCTGGGACGACAACGGGCTGGCGACCGAGCGCCGGGTGCAGAACTACTTCGGGGTCCGCTGCGATCCGACCCTGCCGTATGACCCGTCCTTCGTCCCGCCTGACAAGCCGGGACGGGACGCCGTTGCCGTCTCCCGACCCAACTTCATCGAGCTCTGCGAACGGCTCGCGGTCGACGACGAGCGGGTCTTCGAGGAGCTCTGGCGGTTCCTCGGCTTGTCGGTCGACTGGTCCCTGACCTACACCACCATCGGCGAGCGGGCGCAGCGGGCGTCGCAACGCAGCTTCCTGCGCCTGCTGGCGAGACGCCGGGCGTTCCAGGCCGAGGCGCCCACGTTGTGGGATACCGATTTCGCCACCCCCGTGGCGCAGGCCGAGCTGGAGGACCGGGAGGTCGCCGGGGCCAACCATCGCCTGCGTTTCGGCCGGCCGGGTGCCGCGCCGATCGAGATCGAGACGACCCGGCCCGAGTTCCTCCCCGCCTGTGTGGCCGTGGTCGCCCATCCCGACGACGCCCGCTACCAGGCCCTGTTCGGAACCGAGGTCCGCACGCCGCTCTTCGCCGTGCGGGTGCCGGTCGTCGCCCACGCGCTCGCCGACCCCGACAAGGGCACCGGCATCGCCATGATCTGCACCTTCGGCGACGTCACCGACGTGGTGTGGTGGCGGGAGCTCGGGTTGCCGGTGCGGGCCGTGGTCGGTCGGGACGGCCGCCTCCAGGCCCTGTCGTGGGGCGCCAGCGGGTGGGAGAGCGACGAGCCCGCCGTCGCCCAGCGCAACTATGCCGAGCTGCAGGGGCTACCCGTCCGCCGAGCGCGGTCGCGGATCGTCGAGCTGCTCACCGACACCGGCGACCTCGTCGGCGAACCCCGCCCGATCACCCACGCGGTGAAGTTCTACGAGCGCGGCGAGCGCCCGCTGGAGATCGTCACCAGCCGCCAATGGTTCATCGCCACGCTCGACCTCCGCGACGAACTGCTGGCAAGGGGCAAGGAGCTGCGTTGGCACCCGCCCTACATGGAGGCGCGCTTCGAATCCTGGGTCGAGGGCCTCAACTCGGACTGGAACACCAGCCGGCAGCGATTCTTCGGCGTGCCCTTCCCCGTCTGGTACCCCATCGACGGCGACGGCCGGCCCGACTTCACCCGCCACCTCGTCCCGCCCGAGGACCGGCTGCCGATCGACCCCTCCACCGACGTCCCCGACGGCTACCGGCCGGAGCAGCGGGGCAGGCCCGACGGGTTCTGCGCCGACCCCGACATCATGGACACCTGGGCCACGTCCTCGCTCACGCCCCAGATCGCCGGGTGGTGGGAGGACGATCCCGACCTGTTCCGTCGCGTGTTCCCCATGGACCTGCGCCCGCAGGCCCACGACATCATCCGGACGTGGCTCTTCTCCACTGTTGTCCGCTCCCACCTCGAGCACGACTGCCTGCCCTGGTCCGACGTGGCCATCAGCGGCTTCGTGCTCGATCCCGAGCGAAAGAAGATGTCGAAGTCAAAGGGGAACGTGGTGACCCCGCTCCCGCTGCTCCAGCAACACGGAGCCGACGCCGTGCGCTACTGGGCGGCCAACGGCCGGCCCGGCACCGACACGGCGGTCGACGAAGGACAGATGCGGGTCGGCCGCCGGCTGGCCATCAAGATCCTCAACGCCTCCAGGTTCGTCCTGTCCCGGTTGGACGCCTCGGCCGAAGCCGGATCGGCGGGGGTCGGGACGGTGAGCAACGCGCTCGACGCCGCCCTTCTGGCCCGACTGGCGGACGTGGTCGAGGAGGCGACGGGAGCCTTCGAGGGCTACGACTACGCCCGGGCGCTGGACCGGGTGGAGACGTTCTTCTGGACCTTCTGCGACGACTACCTCGAGCTGGTCAAAGGACGCGCCTACGGGGGGTCGGGCGAGGAGGAGGCCAGCTCGGCCCGCGCCGCTCTGGCCCTGGCGCTGTCCACCCAGCTGCGGCTGTTCGCCCCCTTCCTGCCCTTCGTGACCGAGGAGGTGTGGTCGTGGTGGCGAGGCGGATCGGTCCATCGCGCCGCCTGGCCGGACGCCGAGGAGCTGCGGGCATCGGCCGGTGGGCGAGCGGACCCGGTCGTGCTGGACGTGACGGCCGAGGTCCTGTCCCAGGTCCGGAGGGCCAAGACCGAGCGCCGCCTGTCGATGCGGGCTCCGGTCGCCCGCCTGGTGGTTCGCGACGGCCCCGATCGCGTCGCCGCCCTCCGTCGGGCCGAGGGAGACCTGCGTGACGCCGGGGGGATCGAGAGGCTCGAGATCGGCGAGGGTGAGCCGGTCTCGGTCCAGGTCGACCTGGCCTCGGCCGCTCCGGACGGCTGAGCTCACCCGCCTTGGGGACTTACCCCTTGAGCCGGGCCGCTGTTTCGAGTAGTTATGGCCTTGCCGGCGGGGTATGGCACAGGTGTCAACCAAGACCCGCTCAGCGGAGGGAGCCATGACCGACCTGGAACAGGTGCTGGAGATGGTGAACACGGGCCGACGAGCGCTTGGTGCGGGGCCCCTGGAGGAGCTCCCCAGGGGGAAGCGTCGGAGCCAGTCGCAGTGCGTGCTGGCCAGGGCGCTCGGCCTCCGGTTCTCCGAGACCTCGGCGTGGCTGGGCGAAGGTCCTGCCGGCCGGCGTCGCACGGTGGCCGCCACGCTCGTCGAGGGGTGGGGCACCCGGCCTCGGGTGGTCGACCGCAGGGCGGTCCGGCTGCCTGACCCGCTGCGCCGGTTCGTCAAGGAGTTCGACCTGGGCTGCTTCCCTGAGCTGGTCGACGAGCCGGCCAGGGTCAGCATCCCCGAGGCCTCCGAAGAGACGGATCGCACACTCGTCTCGGTGTGAGCCAGACGCTCGGGGCGGCGGATCGTCCCGGGCTCAGACCAGGGGCCTGAACGCCCCGGCGATCACCTGATAGCCCGTCGCGTTGGCGTGGATGTTGGGGCCCACGGGCTTCGCCGCGCACATCCACGTCCACTGGCAGATCCTCGCCACGTTCGTCGGGACCGTCCCGTGGCCGGCGAGGGTGGTCGGCGTGGTGTCGTTCGTGGCGAAGGCGGCGGCGACGTCGGCCATCGGGTCACCAGCCGCCTGGTAGATCGACGCGAACGTGGAGTTCAGCTGGCCGGCGAAGCCGAGCGAGAGATTGCCCACGCTCTGGCCCGACCCCCCGTTCAGCTCGAAAGCGAGGAACGGGTCGTAGAGGTTCATGCCCACGATCCGCACCTGGGGTCCGGCCGCAGTCCGCAGCTGCTGGAGGATGGGCGGCAGCTGGGTCTTGATGCGGGAGAAGCCGTTCAGCACGCAGTTGACGTCGACGTTGCCGCCGGGCGCGCAGGAGTCGACGTCGTTGGCTCCCATGTCGATCGTCACGAAGGCCACCGAACCCTGGTGTGCCTGGAGGAAGGCGGTGGCCTCACCGAGCTGGTGCTTGTTGGAGTACTTGCAGATGCCGCCCTGCGTGAAGGTCTCCGTTGTCTCACCCGGGCAACCGAGCTTCACCAGCTGCAAACCGGGCCGGCTGGACCGGAGCGAGTTGTAGAGGTCGTCGGCGTAGCCCTGGTTGGTCGGCAGGCTTCTTCCCGCGTTGTCGGGCTGCACGCCCTGGGCCAACGAGTCTCCGACGGACACGTAGTAGGTCGT
>JBPYEZ010000197.1:0-18871 GCA_051984395.1 Acidimicrobiales bacterium
CGAGTACCTCGTCTGCGCCCTCCTGCACGACATCGGCGACACCCTGGCCCCGTTCAACCATCCCGCCATCGCCGCCGGCATTCTGGAGCCGTTCGTGTCGCAGGCCAACCACTGGATGGTGGCCCATCACGGAACGTTCCAGGGCTACTACTTCTGGCACCACATCGGGCTGGACAAGAACGCCCGCGACGCCTACCGCGAGTCCCCGTACTTCGACTACACGACCGAGTTCTGCGCGAACTACGACCAGGTGGCCTTCGACAGCGACTACAAGAGCGAGCCGCTGGAGCATTACGAGCCGCTGCTGCGAACCTTCTTCGGCGCCAAGACGGCCTAGCACCTGGCAACCGCCGCCGGTGGCGGTTCCAGCCACTGCCCCGGCGAAGCCTGTGGCCGAAACCGGACAAGATCGGCGATACTGGGCAACGTGGCCACCGAGGCTGTGGGGCGCCTCGCCTCTCTCGAGGACCGTGAGCGGGCGATGGTCCAGCTGCGTACGGCCGCCGCCCAGCTCGGACTGCCGGAGCTCGAGCGGCGCCTCGACGTCGCCGTAAGGGCCCGCACGGTCGCCGAGCTGGCGGAGCTGGTCTGGGACCTGGACGGTTCCGCCCGACCCACGTCCAGGCTCGCCAGCACACGGCGCAACGTCGGGTTCCGGCTCCACGCTTGGGCCTACGGACTGACCAACGGCCTGCTCGTGGGCACGTGGGCCCTGACCGGACACGGCTTCTTCTGGCCCTTCTTTCCCGCCGCCGGCTGGGGCGTCGCGTTGGGCCTACATGCAGCCTGCGTGCGCTCCGTCCACGAGCGACGGACCGAGGCCCCCCACCACCAGCCCCTCTGCCCGTCCCCGCCACCCGGTGTCGGGCCGCAGCCCGTCAGCAGCCCACCGGTCGAGTCTTGCCCCCCGCCAACGGCCACGACGCCGTCGGCACGCCGGGCCGTGGTCGCCATGTTCATCGACGTCGTCGACTCCACCCGCCTGACGGAGGTCATCGGCGACGAGGAGTGGAGCCGGATCCGCTCGCGCTGCCGCGCCCTGTTGAGCAGCTGCTATGCGACGAACAACGGCGTGGAGGTCAGCGCCCAGGGCGACGGCTTCCTGGCCCGGTTCGGCTCTCCCGGCGACGCCGTGCGCTGTGGGATCGAGGTCCAGCGGCGGCTGCGGGACCAGCGCGAGGACAGTGGCTTCGCCCCCAGCGTGCGCATCGGCCTGCACGCCGGCGAGGCGATGGAGGAGACGGGGGACCTGCTCGGGACGGTCATCAACATGGCCGCCCGCGTCACGACCGAGGCCGAGCCGGCCGAGGTGCTGTGCACCGAGGCGGTCGCCGACCAGCTCGACGGCCGGTTCGAGCTGGAGGATCGGGGTCTGCGAACCCTCAAGGGCCTCTCCCGACCTCGCCACCTGTTCGCCGTCCACTGGGCGGAATGATGGGGTCCTGGAGACGCCGGGCCCGCGCCGCGTAGGCTCTCGTCCGTGCTGATCGTCGTGGCAGCCCTGAAGGGCGGAGTTGGGAAGACGACCGTTGCCGTGGGTCTGGCCGAAGCTGCCGCCGCAGAGCACGGGTCCTCGCTGCTCGTGGACGCCGACCCCCAGGCCTCGGCCATGCGCTGGTCGGACACGGCGTCCGAGGAGGGATCGGGGCTGCGGGCGGTCACGGTGTCGCTGCCCACGAGGGATCTCCGACGACGCCTGAGCGGGATCGGCAGCGGCTATCCGGTGGTCGTGGTGGACACGCCCCCCGGGCAGCTGCCGATCGTGTCAGCCGCCGTCGACCTGGCCGACGTGGTGGTCGTGCCGTCCCAAACCAGCTGGTCCGACCTCGACAGGCTCGACAGCACTCTCGACCTGGCCCGGGATGCCCGAGTGCCGGCAATGGTGGTGCTCAATCGAGTACGGGCCGGCACCCGGTCCTTGGACGAGGCCACGGCCAGTCTCGAGGAGGCCCGGGTCTGGCTGGCGAAGACCACCCTGCCCCAGCGGGAGGCCATCGCCGCCACCTACGGCCGCCGCCCGGGAACGGCGCTCATCTCCCTGACCGCGGAGCTGGTGGCCGAGCTCGAGGCAGGGGTCAGCACCCGTCGCAAGCGCCGTCGTTCCTGAGCTGACGACCTCGGCCCTCCGCTGCTCGGCACCAGAGCTCCCTTCCATCTGCTCGTCGCGCGCCCACCGGAAAATGAGACCATCGCGGGATCGACGAAAAGGGGGGCGATACGAATGAGCTTTGTCCAGATCATCGAATTTCGGAGCGGCAACATCGACGCCATGCAGGAGGTCTCAGAGCGTTGGGAGAAGGCGACCGCGGGGAAGCGGACGGCCGGACGACACCTGTTGTGCCAGGACCGCAAGGACCCCAACCGCTACTTCAACGTGGTCTTCTTCGACTCGTACGAGTCGGCCATGCAGAACTCGAGCATGCCCGAAACCCAGCAGCTGTCACAGGAGATGATGAAGCTCGCTGACGGGCCGCCCACCTTCTACGACCTCGACGTCCTCGACGACCGCTCCTGATCGCTCGCCCCCGAGGCGCCGAGCCAGGCAGCTGGCGGCCGACAACGCCGCCACTGCGCTGGCCTTCCTGACGGCGGGGGCGCGGGCCTAGAGTCTCCATATGGCAGACCTCACTCGCGCCCTGATCAGTGCCATCCTCGCCTTCTCGACCTTGCTGGCGACTGCGGCTCTCTGGCGGCATCCCCTCGCCCTCATCGTGCTGGTTTTCGCAGTTGGCGTCGGGATTTTCCTCCTTCGCCCGACCCGGCCGAGCCTGGTGGTCTATGCGGTGGGATTCGTGTTTGGACCGACGGCGGAGGTCCTTGGCATTCACACCGGCGCGTGGAGTTATTCGAGCAGCGATTTCCTGGGAATCCCCATCTGGTTGCCATTCGTCTGGGGCAATGCTGCGCTGTTCATACAGAACACCAGCGAGGTCGCCACACGTCTCCTCTCGCCCGGCGATCGTCACGACGCCGTGGCCCGGCTTCCGTCACGACCTCTCGAGGACGACCGCCAACGAGTCTGAAGGTCCTCGGGCAGCTCGACGTCCATGTGGCCGAAAGGCCTCGAGCTTGACCCCGCCGTTGCTGCCGGGAAATAATGAAAGTATATGAAACGGCACCAAGCACTACCGGAAGGGGCGGTCGGAAGCCTGGGCATCGTGCCCTGGCCCGACGTCGTCATCGATGGCCTCGGCCACGATCCCCGCTCGCCCTACGTGGAGACCTACTGGCTCGCCGTCCTGGGCCCCTCGACGACCTGGCTGTTGCGGCGCCTCGCGTTCCGCCTCGAAGCCGAGCCCGACGGTTTCTCGCTCGATCTGGCGGAGACGGCCCGTAGCCTCGGTCTCGGCGCCCGAGGTGGCCGCCACTCGCCTTTCGTGCGGGCCCTCGACCGGTGCGTGGCCTTCGAGCTGGCCAGGCGGGTGGACGACGACAACCTGGCCGTCCGGCGCCGCCTCCCCCCGCTCAGCCGTCGCCAGGTCCAGCACCTGCCGGCCTCACTGCAACAGAGCCACCGGCGCTGGCAGGACGCCCAGCTGGGCCCGTCCGGCCCCGAGCACCAGCGTCGGCGGGCGCACCGGCTCGCCCTCAGCCTGCGTCAGCTGGGCGAGGACTACGAGGCGGTCGAGCAGCAGCTCCGGCGATGGCAGCTCCCGGCGGCCCTGGCCAGGGAGGCGACGGCCTGGGCGTGGGGGCAGAAGCCGGTCCTCAGGCGGGCGTGTTCGACTGGCGACGAGGCGCCTCGAACCGCGACACCAGCTCGATGAGCGTCCGTACGCCGAAGCCGGTGGCTCCCTTGCGCATATAGCCCTCGTCGGAGTCGGAGCGCGCCGGTCCGGCGATGTCCAGGTGCGCCCAGGGGACCCCGTCGACGAACTCGCCCAGGATGAGACCGGCCGTGAGGGCCCCGCCGGCACCAGCGGGAGACGAGATGTTCTTCATGTCCGCCACCTCCGACTCGATCCCCTTGCGGTACTCCTCCGGCAGCGGGAGGTGCCAGACCAGCTCGCCGGCCCGCTCGGACGCCGCTCGCACCTGGCCCACGAGCTCCTGGTCGTTGCCCATGAGGCCCGCGATCTGGCGGCCGAGGGCGACGACACAGGCGCCGGTCAGGGTCGCCACGTCGACGATGGCGTCCGGACCTGCCTCAGCCGCCAGCGACAGCCCGTCAGCCAGCACCAACCGCCCCTCGGCATCGGTGTTGAGCACCTCGATCGTCTTGCCGTTGCGGATCTTCAGGACGTCCCCGGGCTTGACGGCTCGGCCGCCGGGCATGTTCTCCGTGGTCGGCATGATGGCGATCACCCTGACCCCGACGCCCAGATCGGCCAGGACCGACATGGTGGCGAGCACGGCGGCGGCCCCGCTCATGTCCGTCTTCATCGTCATCATCCCGTCGGCCGTCTTGATCGACAGCCCGCCGGAGTCGAACGTGATGCCCTTGCCCACGAGGGCGACGGTCGGAACCTGCCCCGCCCCACCGGACGCCGGGCTCGACGGCTGATAGACGAGCTCGATCAGGCGAGGGGGCTCGTCGGAACCCTGGGCCACCCCTGCCAGCCCGCCGAGGCCCTCGCTGGCGATCGCCACCTCGTCGAGGACCGTGACCGACAGACCGTGGCGGTCGGCGACCTCCTGGGCCACGTCGGCGAGTCGCCTCGGTGTCATCGCCCCCGCCGGCTCGTTGACCAGATCGCGGGCCAGAGCGACGGCCTCGGCGATGCGGGCGCCCCGCGCCACGCCTGCTCCGAGGGCCGTGGGGTCGTCGCCGACGATCGACAGGCGCTCGAGCAGGCTCGGCTTGGCCCGACCCTTGTACCCGGTGAACTGGTAGGTGGCCAGCGCGATCCCCTCGGCCACGGCTCCGGCGGCCTCGGCCGGTTCGAGCCCCGCCGGTCGTGCTCCCGGGAGGCTGAAGGCGGCCGTCTCCAGGTGCCAGGAGGTCCGGGCGAAAGCCGCCCCGGCCTTCCGCAGGCTCTCGCGCCCCACCTCGTCCGGCGCGCCCAGACCCACCGCCACCACCATGACCCCGTCGCCGCCCTGCCACGCCAGTGCCTCGCCCGCCTTGGCCTCGAACCCGCGCTGTTCGCAGAAGTGGCGGTCGATCTCGACCGGTGCGCCGGGAATCGGCTCCAGGTCGGCGTAGACGGGTACGGCGAGGGCGTCCAGATTGCCGGGGACCTCGCGAGTGGCGGTGAAGGCGATCGGCATCAAGGCTCCTCGTGACGCTCGGATCTCTTGCCCTGCTGGCGAGTGGGCAGGTGCTCGCCCTCCTGCCAGCGGGCCATCGTCCAGCACAGGTCGGACAGGCGGTTGAGGTAGGGGCCCACCTGCGAGCCCTCGACGCCGGAGAGCGACAGCCGCTCGGCTCGCCGCACGACCGTGCGGGCGGTGTCGAGGAGCGCAGCCACCCGCGTCTGTCCCGGCACCACGAACTCGGTCGGCATCTCGTAGCGGTCGTCGAGCGCGTCGATCCGGGTCTCCAGGGCGGCGACCATGTCGGCGGTCACCAGGCTCACGCCCGGCGTCAGCTTGGACCGGTTGTCGGGCGCCGTGGCCACCTCGGCCATGAGGACCCACAGATCCCGCTCCAGGCCGATCAGCAGCTCGTCGAGCTCCGAGCCGCGCGCCGCCTCGGCCCGGGCGACACCCAGGGCAGCCTGGGCCTCGTCCACCGCCCCGTTGAGGTCGATGGTGGCGGAGTCCTTGCGCACCCGGCCCCCGTAGAGGAGGCCGGTCGTGCCGTCGTCGCCACGTCTGGTGTAGATCTTCACGGCAGGGTCAATCTACCGGGGGGCGGGCGGGGCGCCCGGCGGCGGCGAGGGTCGGGCGCGGCCCCCGGTAACCTGAGCCGGCGATGACCAGCTACCTCGAGGCCGTGGCCGAACGCGTCGTCGTATTCGACGGGGCTACCGGCACCAACCTGCAGCTGGCGGGGCTGGGCCCGGACGACTTCGGCGGGCCCCAGCTCGAGGGCTGCAACGAGGTGCTGGTCAGCACGAGGCCCGACCTGGTGATCGACCTCCACAGGTCGTTCCTGGAGGTCGGCGTCGACGTGGTCGAGACCGACACCTTCGGCGCCTTCCCCACTGTCCTCGTCGAGTACGGCATCGCCGACCGGGCCCACGAGCTCAACCTGGCCGCCGCCCGCCTGGCTCGGGACGTGGCTGGCGGCTACGCCCGGCCCGACCGACCCCGCTGGGTCGCCGGGAGCATCGGCCCCGGGACGAGGTTCCCCTCGCTGGGCCAGATCCGTCTCGCCGAGCTGCGGGACGCCTACGAGGTGCAGGCCCGGGGGCTCCTCGAGGGCGGCGTGGACCTGTTCATCATCGAGACCGTCTTCGACCTGCTCCAGGCCAAGGCGGCCATCATCGCCTGCCGTCGGGCCATGGCGGCCGTCGGCCGCCAGGTCCCCATCCAGGTCCAGGTCACCATGGAGCTGACGGGACGCATGCTCCCCGGTACCGAGATCGGGGCTGCCCTCTGCGCGCTCGACGCCATGCGGCCCGACGTCATCGGGCTGAACTGCGCCACTGGTCCGGGCGAGATGGGCGAGCACCTGCGCCATCTCTCGCACCACGCCCGCGTGCCCATCTCGTGCCAGCCCAACGCCGGGCTGCCGTCGGTGGTCGAAGGGCGCATGCACTACGACCTCACGCCCGAGCAGCTGGTCGAGTTCCACCGGCGGTTCATCACCGAGCTGGGTGTGTCGGTCGTCGGAGGATGCTGCGGCACGACTCCCGAGCACCTCCGCCAGGTGGTCGACAGCTGTCGCGGGCTGACGCCGGCCCGCCGCTCCCCCGAGCCGGAGCCCGGCGCCGCCTCGCTGTACACCAACGTCCCCTTCTCGCAGGAGACCTCCTTCCTGGTGGTGGGCGAGCGGACGAACGCCAACGGTTCGAAGCGGTTCCGCGAGGCAATGCTGGCCGGGGACTGGGAGACCACCACCGCCATGGCCAGAGACCAGGTCAAGGAGGGTGCCCACCTGATCGACGTCTGCGTCGACTACACCGGCGCCGACGGTGTCGCCGACATGGAGCAGGTGGCCAGCCGCCTCGCCACCCAGGCCAGCCAGCCGATCGTGCTCGACTCGACCGAGGCCGAGGTGGTGGAGACCGGGCTCTCGTGGATCGGCGGGAGAGCCGTGCTCAACTCGGTGAACCTCGAGGACGGCGACGCGCCGGGCACCAGGCTCGACCGCTTCCTCTCCCTCGCTCGCGAGTACGGGGCCGCCGTCGTCTGCACCTGCATCGATACCGAGGGCCAGGCCCGGACCGCTGACTGGAAGCTGCGCGCCGCGCGCGCCATCCACGACATCGCCGTGGACCGCTACGGGCTGGAACCGTCCGATCTCCTGTTCGACCCGCTGGCCCTGCCGCTCTCCACGGGCATGGAGGAGAGCAGGCGCGACGGCATCGAGACCATCGAGGGGATCCGCCGCATCAAGTCCGAGCTGCCCGGCGTCTACACGATCCTCGGCCTCTCCAACGTCTCCTTCGGACTGTCCGCCGCCGCCCGCCACGTGCTCAACTCGGTGTTCCTGCACGAGTGCGTCGAGGCCGGCCTCGATGCCGCCATCGTGCACGCCGGCCGCATCCTGCCTCTCAACCGGATCGACGAGCGTCAGCGCCAGGTCTGCCTCGACCTCGTCTACGACCGCCGTGCCGACGGCTACGACCCCCTGGCCGAGCTGCTGTCGCTGTTCGAGGGCGTGTCGTCGAGCGTCACCTCGGCTGCCGAGGACCGGACCGGCTGGACCCTCGAGCGCCGCCTCGAGCAGCGCATCGTCGACGGTGACCGCAATGGCCTCGAGCCCGAGCTGGACCAGGCACTCGGCACCGGATGGTCGGCGCTCGGCATCGTCAACGACCGCCTCCTCGCCGGGATGAAGACGGTCGGCGAGCTGTTCGCCTCGGGCGAGATGCAGCTCCCCTTCGTCCTCCAGTCAGCCGAGACGATGAAGGCGGCGGTCGCCTACCTGGAGCCGCACATGGAGCACGCCGACCAGGGCGGCAAGGGACGCGTGGTCCTGGCCACCGTCAAGGGCGATGTGCACGACATCGGCAAGAACCTGGTCGACATCATCCTCACCAACAACGGCTACGAGGTGCACAACCTCGGGATCAAGGTCTCCATCGGCGAGATGCTGACCAAGGCCGAGGAGGTGAAGGCCGACGCCATCGGCATGAGCGGCCTCCTCGTGAAGTCGACGCTGATCATGCGCGAGAACCTCGAGGAGATGAACGGTCGGGGGCTCGCACATGTCCCGGTGCTGCTGGGCGGTGCCGCGCTGACCCGCACCTACGTCGAGCGAGATCTGCGTCAGGTCTACCAGGGCCGGCTGTTCTACGGTCGCGACGCCTTCGAAGGACTGCGGACGATGGATCGCCTGCGGGAGCTCGAGCGCAGCGGCGAGGACGATCCGGGGTTCGGTCGCGAGCCGGGCGGTCGAGACCTGCCGCCGCGCAAGAGCCAGCTGCCCGCCGAAGCCAGCGCTGACGACCTCCCCGACCGGTCGCCCGAGGTGGCGGTGGACAACCCGGTGTTCGACCCGCCGTTCGTCGGGTCGGAGCTGGCCAAGGGGGTCGCCATCGACGAGATCGGCGCCTACCTGAACGAGACGGCGCTGTTCCGCAACCAGTGGGGGTACCGGCCCGAGGGGGGCGAGTCGGACGCGGAGTTCAAGACCCGGGTGCGAGCGGTGCTGCGGGACCAGCTCGCCGAGGCGCGAGCGAGCGGCGTCCTCGTGCCCCAGGTGGCGTGGGGCTACTTCGCCGCCAACGCCGAGGGCGACGATCTGGTGATCTGGAAGGACCAGGCCCGTCGGGCGGAGTGGCTCCGCTTCACCTTCCCCCGCCAGCGGAAGGCGCCCTGGCTCTGCATCGCCGACTTCTTCCGCTCAACGGCGTCCGGAGACCCTGACTGGGCCGCCTTCCAGGTCGTCACCATGGGCAAGGCCGTCTCGGAGGCGACGGCCCGGCTCTTCGCCGCCGACCACTACCAGGCCTACCTGCTGCTGCACGGCCTGGGGGTGGAGATGGCCGAGGCCCTGGCCGAGCTGTGGCACCGGCGCATCCGGGAGGAGTGGGGCTTCGCCGGCGAGGACGGGCCCAGCCTGGGTGGGCTCTTCCGGCAGCAGTACCGGGGCGGCCGCTACTCGTGGGGGTATCCCGCCTGCCCCGATCTCGAGGACAACGCCAAGGTCGCCGAGCTCCTCGCCGTCGAGCGGATCGGGGTGGAGCTGAGCGAGGGATTCCAGCTCCACCCGGAGCAGACCACCTCGGCCATCGTCTGTCACCACCCGCGGGCCAAGTACTTCGTGGCTTGACCCTAGGAGGGCTACAGCGCCAGCGTCGCGCCCCCGTCGACGACGAGAGCGGCGCCGTTCACGAACCCGGCCGGCTCCGAGCACAGGAAGGCCACGACCTTGCCGAAGTCGGCGGGGTCACCCATGGGGATGCCGGCCCCTCCGAGCTCGGCCATCCGCTCGGTGGCGTGCGGCCCTGGGCAGGCGAGGTTCAAGGTGATGCCGTCGTCGGCCAGGTCGATGGCCGCCGTCTTGGCCCATGCCCACAGACCGACTCTCGCCGTATTGGAGAGGGCGAGGGTCGGGACGGGCTGCTTGACGGAGTACGACGTGATGAAGCAGATGCGCCCCCTCTCCCGGGCACGGAGCGGTGCGGCGGCGGCCCGGACCAACCGCACCGAGGTGAGCAGGTTGGCCCCGACGGCGGCCTCGAGGGCCGCGTCGTCGACCTCGAGGGCGCGGCCAGACGGAGGTCCACCGGCGTTTGCCACCAGAACGTCGAGCCCACCGAAGCGCTGGACGGTCTCTTCGACCAGCAGCGCGGGTGACGCTGGATCGGTCACGTCCGCCACCACGCCGGCAACCTCCGCTCCGCGCCTGGCGCGCGACCGGAGCACCTGTAGCGCCCCGTCGACGGAGTCCTCGCCGCGGCCGCAGATGAGGACGCTGGCGCCTTCCTCGACCAGTGCCGAGGCGGCGGCGAAGCCGAGCCCGCGGGTCGAAGCGGTGACCAGAGCGACGCGCCCGTCGAGGCCGAGATCCACCTCCGTCAGCCCGCTGCCGGCTGGCTCGTGGCGGCGGCCGCCGCGCCCCGAGCGTGGTAGCTCGATCGCGTCAGCGGTGAGGCCTCCACGTGGCGAAGGCCGACGGACAGCCCGGCACGACGGAGCCGGTCGAACTCCTCGGGACGCCACCAGCGGGCCACCGGCAGATGGTCGGCGGTGGGCCGCAGGTACTGGCCCAACGTGACGATGTCGACTCCCACCGCCGCCAGATCGGACAGGGCTCCGACTACCTCGCTCTCGGTCTCACCCATCCCGAGGATCAGCCCCGACTTGGTGAGCAGCCCGGCTGACTTGGCTCGCCCCAGGACCGCCAGGCTGCGAGCGTAGGACGCCGACGGCCGCACCGCCCGTTGGAGGCGGGCGACTGTCTCCAGGTTGTGGTTCAACACATCGGGTCGGGACTCGAAGATCGCTCTGAGAGCGGCCTCGTCGCCCTTGCAGTCTGGAATGAGGACCTCGACCGCCGTTGCGGGGCACCGGCGCCGGATGGCCTCGATGGTGGCCGCGAACGCGCCTGCGCCACCGTCGGCCAGATCGTCGCGGGCCACCGCGGTGACCACGGCATGGGTCAGTCCCAGTCGGGCAGTGGCGTCGGCCACCCGGTCGGGCTCTCCGGGATCGATCGGCGCGGGGTGGCGGGTGTCGACGAGGCAGAAGCCGCACGCCCGAGTACAGCGCTCCCCGTTGATCATGAACGTCGCCGTACCTTCGGCCCAGCATTCGAAGATGTTGGGGCACCCCGCCTCTTCGCACACCGTGACCAGATCGAGGCTGCGCATCGTCCGCTTGAGGTCGCGGTACTCCGGCCCCATCACAGCCTTGGCCCTGAGCCAGGAGGGCTTTGGCTCGGCTAGCGCCACGCCGCCCGCGGGGTCGATCCCCGCCTCGGCCAGGCGTACCTGGAGACGACTCCCGGCGCGGGTGAAGGCGGAGAGGTCACTTCGAGCGACGCGCCAGGCCACGTCCTGACGCTCGAACCGGTCAGCGCTCCCGCCCCAAACGCGAGCCGCCCGAGCCATGACCGCGTCGACCACCGTCGACATGGCGACGTGCACGCCCTCCGCTGCGAGCGATGTCACGGCTTTGTCGGGGATGCCGCAGGGAACGATGTGCTCGAACATGGTGAGGTCGGGATCGACGTTCAGGGCGAACCCATGCATCGACCGTCCCCTGGTGATGCGGACGCCGATCGCCGCGATCTTGCGAGGTTCGGCGCCGTCGGGCTCGATCCAGACTCCCGGGTACGCACCGAGGCGACCCGCGCCAGGCAGGCCGACGTCGGCCAGCGCGTCGATGACCAGCTGCTCGACGGACCGGACGTAGGATCGGGTCGCTCCGGGAACCGTCGGTACGCTCACGATCGGGTAGCCGACCAGCTGGCCCGGACCGTGATAGGTGACGTCACCTCCCCGGTCTGCCCGCACCAGCTCGGCCCCCACCGACTCGGGGGGTACGAGCACGTGCTCGGGCTCCGCCCTCACGCCGAGCGTGTAGACGTGGGGATGCTCGAGGAGCAGCAGATAGTCGTCGACGGCGTTGGCGAACAGCGCTCGCTGCAGCGCGAGCGCGTCGCGGTACGGTACCCGTCCCAGCCAGCGAGATCGCAGCATCCTTCCGCCGACTCCGCGCCTAGAGCTCCTGGACCCAGTCCCGGGTCTCGATGACCTCCCGGAGCTTGGCCAGGAACCGGGACGCATAGGCGCCGTCCACCGCCCGGTGGTCGAAGGACAGGGCGAGCACACCCACCGAGTGAATGGCGATGCCCTCGCTGCCGTCTGGGAGTGTGACCACCACCGGACGCCGCTTGACCCCGTCGGTGGAGAGGATGCCCACCTGGGGCTGGTTGATGATCGGCACCGTGATCAACGTGCCGAACGGACCCGGGTTGGTGATGGTGAACGTGCCCCCGGCGATGTCGTCGGCGCCGAGCCTGCGCTCGCGCCCCCTGCTGGCGAGGTCGGCCGCCTCTCGTGCCAGGGCGGGGAGCCGTTTGCCGTCGGCATGGTGGATGACGGGCACGATCAGGCCCTCGGTGTCGAGATCGACGGCGATCCCCAGATGCAGATCGTGATGGACCACCAGGGCGTCGTCACCGACCGACGCGTTGAGATGGGGAAAGGCCCGGAGCGCCTCGATCGTCGCCCGGGCGACGAAGGGCAGGTACGTGAGCGAGATGCCCTCCTCCGCCCGGAAGCGCTCGCGCTGGGCCCGTCGCACCCGGTCCACCGCCTCGAAGTCCGCCTCCACCGAGACCAGCGTGTGGGCCGAGGTGGCCTTCGACCGCACCATGTGCTCGGCCGTCCGCCGCCGGATGTTGGAGAAGGGGATCACCTCGTCCCGCTCGCCCTGCGGTGCGGTGACGGCCGCCGGCCGACTCAGAGGCGGCGGCGGAGTCGGAGCTGGTGGAGTGGGGGCCGCGGCGGGGGCCTTCGGAGCGCTCGGGGCCGCGGTGCGCGCTGGAGCGCCGCCGGCCCCGCTCTGGGCGTCGATGACGGCGAGGACGTCGGCCCGGGTGATGCGGTTGCCAGCGCCCGTGCCGGGGATCTCGGAGGGATCGAGCTGGTGTTCGGCGAGCAGACGACGCACGACCGGAGAAAGCACCTGGCCCCCGCCCTGGCCTCCGCCCTGGCCGTCGGTCGGGGCTTGTGCCGGCGAGGCCGGCGCGGCCGCCGCTGGCGTCGGCTCTGGCTCAGGCTCCGGCTCGGGTTCAGGCTTCGGCTCGGGTTCGGGTTGGGGTGCTGGCGGTGCGGGTGGCGCCTCGGCCGTCGGGCTCGGCTCGGTGGCTGCGGCGGCGCCGGCGCCGTCACCGCCGCCCGTCGACGGGGGCTCCGGCGTGATCACCGCCAACCGTGCCCCGACGTCCACGGTGTCCCCCTCGGGGACCAGGATCTCGGCGAGGTAGCCGGCCGAAGGCGAGGGAACCTCCGAGTCGACCTTGTCCGTGGAGACCTCGAAGAGCACCTCGTCCTGGCCGATCGGGTCCCCGACCTGCTTGAGCCAGCGGGTGATCGTTCCCTCGGTGACCGTCTCTCCGAGCTGGGGCATGGTGACGTCAGCCAACGTGCAGCCCTCTCCCCGTCATGGCCTGGACGGTCTCGCCGAACGCTTCGGACAGCGTCGGGTGGGGCTGGATGAACTGCGCCGCTTCTTCGGCCGTTGCCTCCCAGTTCACGGCCAGATAGCCCTGACCGAGCTGCTCGGTGACCCAGGGCCCAACCATGTGGACCCCCAGGAGCCGACCGGCCCCCCCGTCAGGCCCCCGCTCGGCGATGACCTTCACCATGCCTTCTGTCTCGCCCACGATCTTGGCCCTGCTGTTGCCACCGAAGGGGTCCTTCTTCACGACCACGTCATAGCCGGCCTCGCGGGCAGCAGCCTCGGAGAGCCCGGCGAACGCCACCTCAGGGTGGGTGTAGATGCACCAGGGGACGGCTGAATAGTCGACCGGCACCACGGGCTCGCGAAGGATGTCCTTGACGGCAACGATCGCCTCGGCGAAGCCGACGTGGGCGAGCTGTGCCGTCGGAACGACGTCCCCGACCGCATAGACGCCCTCGGCGCTGGTGCGCATCCGCTCGTCGACCCGCACGAAGCCGCGCTCGTCCAGCTCGACCCCGGCGTCGGGTTCCGCCAGCCCGTGGCTCTCCGGCCGTCTCCCGACCGACACGACGACGGCGTCGACGCTCACCTGCTGACCGTCGCCGAAGGACACCGTCGTGCCGTTCCCATTGGGCTCGTGCCCGTGGACCTGGACGCCGGTGTGAACGACGATGCCTCGCTTCTTGAAGGACCTGGCCACGGCTCCGGACACCTCGGCGTCGCAGCCGGGTATGAGCGACGGCAGGACTTCCAACACGGTCACCTGGGTCCCGAGGTCGGCCATCATCGAGGCGAACTCGCAGCCGACCGCTCCACCCCCGACGACCACGGCCGACGCCGGCAGGCGCTCCAGCTCGAGGATCTCGTCGGAGCTCATCACCAGCTGCCCGTCGATCTCGAAGCCGGGGATCGTCTTCGGGACCGACCCCGCGGCCAGTACGACGTGCCGCCCGACCAGCTCGGAACCGTCATCGACGCGCACCACGTGTCCGGCGGCCAGAGAGCCGGTGCCGATCACCGTGGTGATCTTGCGGTGCTTCATCAGGCCGGCGAGGCCCTTCCACAGCTGATCGACGACCTTCTGCTTGCGGGCCTGGCTGGTGCCGAAGTCGACCGTCGGCTGGCTCGCCTGGATGCCGAACTCCTTGGCCCCCGCCACCGTCCGGAACACGGTCGCCGTCTCCAGGAACTCCTTGGCAGGGATGCAGCCCCGGTGCAGGCACGTCCCCCCCACCTTGTCCTTCTCGACAACGGCCACCGACAGCCCGGCGGCAGCGCCATAGAGGGCGGTCGCATAGCCTCCCGGGCCACCGCCGATGACCACCACGTCGAACTCGCGGGCCGTGCCGACCACCTCCTCTGGACCTCTCACAGCCTAGTAAGTCTGCCTGCTGTGCCAGGCGTCCGACCGGGAAGACTCTCCGGAGCACCCTTCGTCAGCTCGGTCTGGACACCTCTCGCCGCAGAGCGGCGACGGGGACAACCGGATGGTTCCACCTTTCGTCGAAATGGGACGCGCTGCTCCGCGCCCCAAGCCCTCCTTTCGACAGAACGTGGAACCGGGCAACGTGTCGAAGGCGGGTGCAGCGATCCAACTCGACCGATCCCCTTCTCGAGCCGGGCGCCGTGCTGCTACACCCTGTCGGTAGCGTCGGTCCCGTGATCACCACCGATGTCCGGGGTCGTTGTCTACGCGAGGCGGCGCTGGCCGCGCTGATCCTGGCTGCCTCGCCCCTCACCGTCGGCGAGGTCATGGCGAGCATCGAGGCGAGAGGTCGCCGCGTCTCGACCCGGTACCCGCGCCAGGCGCTTGCCGACGCGTTGGGGTATGAGCACGAGCGCGGTCGCGTCGTGCGAGTGTGCCGTGGCACCTATCGGGCCTGTCGCCTTCCGAAGACGACACGGTGGCGGATCGTCAGCCGGTACGGGAAAGCAGCGCCGTCAGGCTCGCCGGATGAGCGACTGCACGATGCCGGGGAGAGCGGCGGGGCCGGAGACGGGATCGAAGGCGTCGGACGCGCCGGTCAGACGGGCGTCCTCTTCATCGGTGAGCTCCAGGTCCGCAGAGGCGACGTTGGACTCGAGCTGAGCCACGCTGCTGGCACCGGGAATGGCGACCACGTTCGGACGCCGGATGACCCACGCCAGCGCCACCTGGGCCGCGGTGGCGTCATGGGCCTTGGCGATGTCCCGGAGGGCGGCGAGCAGCGGGGCTCCCCGCTCCAGGTTCTCGGGGAGGAACAGGCTGCCGAAGGCCCGCAGCCCACCAGGGCGATGCTCGCTGCTGTAGCGGGCCGAGAGAAACCCCTGGCCGAGAGGGCTGTAGGCGATGACGAGGCGATCGTTCGCCTGCGCCCACCCCAACAGCTCCGCCTCCGGGCGTCGCGCCACCAGGCTGTACTGGACCTGATTGCTCAGCACCGGCGCACCGAGGGCGGCCTCGGCGTCTCGCCAGCCGCCCAGCGAGAAGTTGCTCACGCCCACGTGGCGCACCAGGCCCGAGCGCCGGAGCTGACGCAGGCCGGCCACCGTCGGGCCGATCGGGACGACGGGGTTGGGCCAGTGGAGCTGGTACAGGTCGAGGTGATCGACGTTCAGCCGCCGAGCGCTGCCCCTCGCCCGTTGCTCGATCACGGGCGGGATGGGCACGACGGGAAGGATCTTGGTGGCGAGAAAGACCTCGTCGCGCCGGCCGGCGATCGCCCGCCCGACGATGCGTTCCGATCGACCGAATGCGTAGATCTCGGCCGTGTCGATCAGGTTGACGCCCAGATCGAGGGCGCGGGCGACGATGTCGTGGGCGTCGTGCTCGGCGTAGGCGGAGCCGTAGCCCCACTCCATCGACCCGAACTGCCAGGTCCCGAGACCGATCGCCGAGACCCGGACGCCACCGACCTCCACGTAGCGCATCCCGTTAGCTTATTGCGCTACCTCGGTTGCATCCTCAAGCCGCCGTCGAGCCGGATCACCTCGGCGTTCAGGTACCGGTTCTGGCACAGGTGGAGGACGAGACTGGCGAAGTCGTCGGGCGTGCCCAGGCGCCGGGGGAAGGGCACACCGGCGGCAAGGGCCTGGCGCCCTTCGTCCGGCAGCAGGCCCAGCAACGGCGTGTCCATGACGCCGGGCGCGATCGTCAGCACCCGGACGCCCGATGACGACAGGTCACGCGCGGCCGGAACGGTCATGCCGACGATCCCTCCCTTGGAGGCGGCGTAGGCGATCTGGCCGATCTGACCTTCGAAGGCGGCGATCGACGCCGTGTTGACGATGACACCCCGCTCGCCGTCGTCGAGCGCGTCGGTCCCGACCATCGCCGCGGCAGCAAGACGCATGACGTTGAAGGTGCCGATCAGGTTGACGCTCACGACGAAGCGGAACGCATCGAGGTCGTGGGGAGCGCCATTGCGGTCGACCAGTCGCGAGGCGCTGCCGAGGCCGGCGCAGTTCACCGCGAGGCGTAGCGGACCCGACTGGGCGGCGTGGTCGACCGCCCGTCCCACCTCCGCGGGGTCGGTGACGTCGGCGGCCACGAACGTGGTCTCGCCCCCGAGCTCCTTGGCCAGCGCCTCGCCGCGTTCAGCGTTGCGGTCGAGGATCGTGCACACCGCCCCGTTTGCGACCAGCAACCGTGCCGTCGCCTCGCCGAGACCGGACGCCCCTCCGCTCACCAGTGCCACGTTTCCGTCGATGTGCATGGTCAGGAACTCTAGGTCGGCCGCCCGTAGCCACCACCACCAGGAGTCCGCATGCGGAGCACGTCGCCCGCGCCCAGCTCGAGGGTCACCTTGGGGGGGAGGAGCCGGGCCCGATCCTCGTCCCCTCCCGGCAGGAGCCAGTTCTCTCCCCGCGCGCCGGGCTCTCCCCCAGCCAGACCCCATGGCTGGCTCACCCGGCGCTCGGTCACCAGGGACACCGTGACCGGTTCGAGCGCCTCGAGATCGCGTTCGATGCCCTCCCCGCCGGGCCAGCGGCCGCGTCCACCGCTGCCCCGCCGCAGCCGGTACCGCCCCACCCGGAGGCCGAAGGACCGCTCGAGCGCCTCCACCGGGGTGTTGCGGGTGTTCGTCATGGCCGTGTGCACGCCGCTCATGCCGGCCCGGCCGGGGCGCCCCCCCTGTCCCCCGCCGACCGTCTCGTAGTACACCCAGCCTCGGCCGCCGATCATGACGTTGTTCATGGTCCCCTGCCCGGCGGCGCCCACCCGCTCGGGCGCCGCCTCGGCCAGGACCCGCAGGCACACGTCGGCGACCCGCTGGCTGACCTCGACGTTGCCGGCACCCACCGCGGCCGGCGGTCGGGCGGCCACGATCGACCCGGGCGGGGCCACCACGTGGACGGGACGGAGGGCGCCGCCGTTGGCGGGGATGCTCGGATCGGTGGCGGCGCGCACCGCGAAGGCGACAGCGCTCACGGTGACCGCCTCGACGGCGTTGACGTTGCCCGGCTGCTGGGGTGACGAGCCGGTGAAGTCGAGCTCGGCCTCGTCGCCCGTGACGGTGAGCCGAACGCGGATCTCCGCTCCTCCAGCGGAGTCGAGGACGTCGGTGAACGACCAGGATCCGTCGGGAAGGGCGGCCAGCGCTGCCCGCATTCGCCGCTCGCCGTAGGCGACCACCTCGTCCAGCGACGCCCCGGCAGCGAGGATCTCGGCCATCCGCGCGACCCCGACCCGGTTGGCACCAACCTGGGCGTCGAGGTCGCCCCTGCGCTCCTCGGGGGTTCGCGAGTTGGCCACCAGCAGGGCTTCGATCTCGGGCACGAGACGTGCCGGCGGGATGCGGAGTCCTTCCTGATAGATCTCGGTCGCGTCGGGCGGTATCGAACCGGCTGCCATCCCTCCGACGTCGGAGTGGTGGGCGCGGTTGGCCACCCATCCGGAGAGCACGTCGTCGACGAAGCACGGCGAGACGAGGGTCAGGTCGTTGAGGTGGGTACCGCCGGCGAACGGGTCGTTGAGGACCAGCCGGTCGCCGGGTCGAACCGACCCATCCAGCTGACCGACGGCCTCGATGACGGCCCGCACCGCGGCCGGCATCGAGCCGAGGTGCACCGGAATGTGCTCGGCCTGGACCAGCAGCTCGCCGCCGGGGGTGAACAGCGCGGCCGAGCAGTCGGCTCGCTCCTTGATGTTGGGGCTGAACGCCGAGCGCCGGAGCACGGCGCCCATCTCCTCGGCCACGCCGCTCAGACGGGAGACGAGCACCTGCAGCGAGGCAGGGTCGAGGCTCATCTCTTCAGCACCCACGCCCCGTCGCCACCGACCTCCGCCCGCCAGCCGTCGGGGATCCACAGTGTGCAGTCGGGCTCGGCCACCACGCACGGTCCGCCGGCGGGCCGACGGGATGGGGGTTGGCCGAGGTCATCCACCGAGAGCGGGGCGGGGGCCGTGGCCCTGGCCCGCAGGGCCACCACCTCCACCGGCGCACCAGGTCTGGCGAACCCATTCCGCCGCCGGTGCTCGGCCGGGAACTGCTCGGGCGACGGCACGGTGAGCTCGTGGCTCTGGCCGGCGTAGCGACAGTCCACCGCCGTCTCGACGGCGACCTGGGCGAGATCCTCGGCCCCAACTGCGTCGACGGCGTGGCCGGCCAGCTCGGCGAGGGCCTGGGGCAGCCCGTCAGTGCACCCGGGCGTCGCCCACGACCGCACCATGTCGGCCTGGCGTGGCGAGCACAGCAGG
>JBPYEZ010000198.1:0-39765 GCA_051984395.1 Acidimicrobiales bacterium
CAGCCCGTGCCGCCGCCGCCCCTGCGGCCTCTCCGGTGGCCATCGCCGCAGGTATCTCCTTGGTCGCCTGGTGCACGTAGCGCGTCGTCGAGATACACCTTCCCGCCACCAGCAGGTTGGCGACGACCGGCGAGACGAGGCAGCGATACGGGATGTCGAACACGACGTGCCGCCGCGTCCAGTGGCCCGTCCGGGCGATCGAGTCGGGAAAGCGGACGTCGCCGTCCTCCTTGCGGAGCACGTATGCACCGACGAGCCGGCGGCTCTCGGTGATCCCCAGCATGCGTGCGTAGTCGTCGAGCCAGGCGTCGGCGAAGCCCGGCACCTCGCGCCGGAGCCGCTCGAACTCAGCTCGCGCCGCCAGCCGGCACCGCACCTCGGCCTGCGTCATGTCGTCGGGATCACACGGATCGACGCGGTCGGCGGACGGCCCCCAGGGCACCAGGACGCGCCCTCTCTCAGTGGTGAGGAACCAGGCCCGACCGGCATCCCCGAGCGCGGTGTCGCGCACACCGCCGACGCGGAACCACAGGTACGGCGGGATGGTCACCCGCTCGTGCTCGGCGCCGGCGGCGACGACGACATCTCCGTCGCCGGTGGCGTCGACCACGACCTGCGGACAGATCGCCTCCCGACCACGCTTGGACTCGACGATGACCGCCTGGACGGCTCCGTCGCCCATCCCGACCGTGGCGAACCACGTGTGCAGTCGCAGCCGGACGCCGGCCGCGGCGAGCGTCTCGTGAGCCACGTCGATGAAGGCCTCGGGGTCGAAGGCCACCGAGTACCGCACCGCCTCGGGAGGAGCGCCCCAGATCAGGCCCCATCGCCGCCACCGATCCACCACCGACGGGTCCTCGCTGTCCCACTCGACCGCCGGCGGGTAGCGCGCCGCCCCACGCTGCTCGATGCGGTCGACGAACTCCTGGCACAGACCGGACACCACCGTGGTCCCGCCGCCGTCATCCATGGTCAGCAGCAGGTTGATGAGCCCGACCGTCGCCAGGCCGCCGAGGAAGCTCGACTGCTCGAGCAGCCAGGTGTCCGCGCCTCGACGAGCTGCCGCCAGGGCGGCAGCAACTCCGGCCGAGCCGGCTCCCACGACCAGCACCTCCGGCCGACCGATCACCGGCAGCTGGCGCGCTGGCTCGTACCACGACGACACGAGGTGATTGTGCTCCCACGGTGACGCCCATCGAAACTCGCTGGCCCTTGCGGGCCATGGCTGCGAGCGTGGAGGCAGGCAGCAACCACACCGATCAGAGAACCGACATGCACCCTCCTCTCCTCCACGACTGGACGCCGGGCCTCCTGGTGAGACCGCACGCGCCGGCGCCGAACCGTCCCTGCAGGTCGAGCCGCGGGGTGGGCGAGGCCCGGTGGCGGGTGCACCCTCGCGGCCCACGCCCCTGGAGGCGGACGATCGGGATGTGGCTGGTCGAGGCGGGCCTCGCCCTCGCCGCCCGCGACTGAGCCACGGTCCCTCGGGCGGCGTCGGCGACGCTCTAATCTGTCGTCGTGCCTGCCACCTCATGGATGACTCCGCCCGGGCGTCGACACGTGTCCACGCTGTCCATCGGCGTCGCTCTGTCGACCGCTGCGCTCCTGGCCGCCAGCTGCTCGAGCGGCAGCAAGACGACCAGCGGTCCCACCACGGCACCCCTGACCGGCCTGGCCGTGCCGAGCGTGCCTCAGCGCCCGGCCCTGTCGATCAAGGTCGACAACTCGCCACCTGGGCTGCCCCAGTCCGGTCTCGACAAGGCCGACATCGTGACCGACGCCCTCGTCGAAGGCGGCCTCACGCGGCTACTGGCCACGTACCAGTCCCAGGACGCGACGCTGGTCGGTCCGATCCGCTCGGCTCGGCCGGTCGACGCCGGGCTGCTGCGCCAGCTCGGTGGAGGCATCTTCGCCTACTCCGGCGCGGCCGCCGGGGAGATCGCACCGGTCAAGGCCGACTCCACCGCGACCCTGATCTCCTTCGATGCCGGTAGCTCAGCGTTCAAGCAGATCCCCGGGCATCCGGTGCCGTTCCAGGTGTACGCCTCGACCGCTGATCTCTACGCCGCCGGACAGAAGGCGGGCGCCAGCAGCAACCCGCCCAAGCCGATCTTCACCTACAGCTCGAACGTACCGAAGGGGTCGAGCGGCGTCACCGCTCGCATCCCGATGTCGAACATCGCCACCGTCACCTGGACCTGGGACCCGACCACCCAGTCGTACCTGCGCAGTCAGAACGGCAAGGCCGACGTGCTCGCCGACGGAACGCGTATCTCGGCCACCGACGTCGTGGTGCTGTCGACCGCCATCGGCAAGACGGGGATCTTCGACACCGCGGGCAACGAGGACCCGAACGTGATCGTGGTGGGGTCCGGGCCGGCCGCCGTCCTGCGCAACGGCCAGGTGATCACCGGGACGTGGACGCGCAACACGATCGGCGACACCATGAAGCTGACGGACTCCTCCGGCGCCACCATCGCCCTCCAGCCCGGTCGTTCCTGGATCGAGCTGCAGCCCCGCCCGCTGACGCCCGACATCTCCTGACCGGGCTCGGATCCTCAGCCGACAGCGGCGGATCGATCCTCTGATCGGTCGACCGACGGCGCCAGGACACCGCCGGCGGCCACCGCGCCCCCGATGGCGAGCAGCATCGTCCATCGGCCGAACCGAGGCAGCGACCGGAAGGCGAGCAACGTGGCCAGGAGGTCTCCGGCGTCGGCCAGGCCGCCGGCTTCCAGCCAGCCCCGAGCCGGTCCACCGCGATCGATGGCGAGGATCGCTCCCAGCCCGAGAGCGATGTCACGGCTGCCGAGTGAGCGGGCCAGCAGCTTGTCGGTGGGACGCCCCACATCGCGACCCAGCCACGGCCGCGTGACCAGCCTCGGAGCCACGATGACGGTGGCCCCCAGGGCCACCCGTAGCCCGGCCACCCAACGGGCGTACTCGCGTGCCTCGTCTGTCGTCACGACGTTCTTCATAGCACCTACGGCCCGGACGTCCGCTCGCCGCGGGAGGCGTCGTCCGGACAGACCGAGCGGTATGGACAGGTCCGGCACACGGCCCCGGCGCTGACGCCGCGCCACTCCCGCTCGGCGCCGACGGCTGCCGCGAGGCCGATGAGCTCCGCCGAGATCTCCTCCAGGTCCTCGGCGTCCGGCTCGAAGGGGTCAGGATCCTCCGTCGCCCCCGGCGACAGGTGCTCGTGGCGCAGTCGAAGCTGCAGCCCGAGGTCGTCGGCCAACGGCGCCAGCAGCCAAGCCTGCACGCGGGCCTCGGCGCTGTCGCGCAGGGAGGTCACCTGGGGCATGCCGCACTTGTAGTCTCGGGCGTCGAGGAGACCGCCGTGGGACCACACGGCATCGATGGTCCCCGTCACCATGAGCAGGGGTCGAGCGCCGAACCAAGCTCGGGCCAGCTCTCGTTCGTGCCCGACCGAGATCGCTCCTCGCGGACAGCGCCGGGCGTGGCGATCGAGAAATCCCAAGGTCCTGGCGGCGTCGACACCGTCGGCGCCGGCATGGCTCTCGGCCAGATCCGCCATCCTCACCGCATCGCCACAACGCTCTTCGCGATGGAGCCGGTGGAGCAGGCGATGGACGAGCAGTCCCTCGTTGGCTCCGGCGGGACCCGGCTCGGTGCCCGGCAGCGCCAGCAGGTGGCGCGCCCGAAAGGCGCGACGACACCGGTACCAGTTCTCCACCGCCGTCGGGCTGAGGCGGACGATGTCCCCGACGAGATCCTCTCCCTGCACATCGTCGACATCGGTCGGCGCGACAGGCGTGCCCGCTCCGCGGTGAGCCGGACAGTCCTCGGCGTGTCGGCACATGCCACACCCCTGGCCGATCCGGGCCGACGGGGAGCTGGCTCGCTCCCGGACGACTGCTACCCGCTCGTCGAGCAGGCGCGCAAGACCGGGCAGGTCGCGAGCCCAGTCGATCTCCCACTCGTCGGCGTCGGCTCCCAGCAGGTCGACGTGGCGCACCCTGAGACGCCGCCCGGACGCCAGCCTGGTGAGGCGCAGCACGGCGCACAGCACCTTGGCGCTCCTCGTCGGATCGGCGCACACCGAACCACCCCACAGCTCGAGCTGGCGGAGCTCGAGCTGGCCGGCCCCGTCCTCAACCGTCAGATCGACGCCGCCGCCGACCGTGAGGTTCCGCTTCGGCCAGTAGTCGGGCCGGCCGAGCCCGTGGACGACGGCCCTGACCTTCTGGCCGCCGAAATGGCGAACGTAGCCCGCACCGGCCGCCACGAAGATCGCCGTCTCCTCCGGAAGCAGGTGCGACGGAGGATCGAAGTCGTCGGGTTCGGGTGCCCGCAGCTGGGGGTGAGCGGCCATGGCCCTAGCCAGGAGCGCGTTTCGTATGCGCCATCGATTGAAAGCCGTTCGCGTCCCCGGTCGCTCGTCGATCTCACAAGCCAGCCAGCGCGGGCACGCCTGCTCGGCCGACTCGAGGCACAGCGGCGTGACCTTGGCCGGTGCCGGCGTCACGCTCGATCCGCCCCTGTCGCTCGTGGGCTCACCGGCGGTGATCGTACCGATGGGGTGGCGCGCCGGCGCGAACCACGCCGCCACCAGGTGCAACTCTCGAAATCGAGCCGACTGCGCGCGGTTGGTCGATCTCGACGGAAAATTCCTCCAACTTTTCCACCAATTGCGCCGGCCACCGCCATAGACTCCGGCGATGGCTCGCGTCATGGCGGTTGCGAACCAGAAGGGTGGGGTCGCCAAGACGACGACCGTGCACGCGCTGGGGGTCGGTCTCAGCGAGCTCGGTGAACGCGTGCTGCTCATCGACCTGGACCCCCAGGCCTGCCTGACCTACTCGCTGGGCCTCGACCCCGACTCCCTGCCTCGTTCGGTGCACGACGTCTTCGTGCGTCGGGCGCCGCTGAAGGAGGTGCTGCAGCCGGTCGACGGACTCGACGTGGTGCCGGCCACGATCGACCTCGCTGGCTCGGAGGTGCTCCTCCTCACGCGCACGGGCCGGGAGCACGCACTGGCCAGGGCGCTGGAGCCATTGCAAGGGAGCTACGACACCGTGCTCGTGGACTGCCCGCCGTCGCTGGGCGTGCTCACCATCAACGGGCTCACGGTCGCCGACGAGGTCCTCGTGCCGCTGCAGTGTGAGGCCCTCAGCCATCGCGGCGTCGCCCAGCTCCTCGAGACGATCGAGGACGTGCGGGCCTTCGCCAACTCCGATCTCGCCGTGCGCGGGATCATCGCCACCATGCTCGACCCGAGGACCCGCCACTCACGACAGATCCTCGGCGACGTCCGCGATCGGTATGCGCTGCCCGTCCTCGAGCCGCCGGTCGGCAAGTCCATCCGCTTCGCCGAGGCGCCTGCCAGGGGACGCTCGATCCTCCGTCACGCCCCCGGCTCACCCGGCGCCGAGGCGTACCGATCCCTGGCCAGGACCCTCCACGCCGACCTCAACGGGTCGAAGAACGGCCGGGAGACCGAGGGGAGCTGAGATGGCGAGCGGCTCCGATCCCCTGGGCCGGCGGGCGCTCTTCTGGGCTCCCGGCGTGCGCTCGGACGAGACGGCGCCCGAAGGGCGGGACACGTCGGGCCGGCGCGCCCTGTTCTCGGCACCCGAACCGCGACCCGGGACCCTGGTCCTGGTGTGCTCCTCGTGCCGGGCGCACAGCAGGGTGACGTTCGGCGACTTCGTCCGTCGTCACTTCCCGTTCTGGCTCTGGATCCCGGGGCGGAGGTACTCCCGGCTGCTCCCTTGCCCTGCCTGCGGTCGGCGCACCTGGCTGGAGGCGGTCTTCCGCCCCTGAGCGGTCCGCCAGCCCCGGGGTATCGCCGGGCCGATCAGACCCCGCGGAACCTGGGCTCGCGCCTCTGGCTGAATGCCTGCACGGCCTCGAGCGTGTCGGCGGTGGAGAAGTTCAACGCCTGGCAGCGGGCTTCGTCCTCCAGGGCCTGCTCCATCGAGGTGCCCACACCGTTGTTGAGCATCGTCTTGGTCATCGAGAGCGCCAGCGGCGGTCCCGCGGCCAGAGTGCGGGCCCAGTCGTCGACGAAGCCGTCGAGGTCGGCGGCCGGCACCACCCGGTTGACCAGCCCGATGTCGGCTGCCTCCTTGGCGGAGACGATCTCGGCGAAGAAGGCGAGCTCCTTGGCCCGGTGGAGCCCGATCAGCCGGGGGAGCACCCACGAGCCCCCGAAGTCCACGGAGAGGCCGCGGCGGGAGAAGATCTCCGAGAAGCGCGCGTCCTCCGATGCCACGATGAGGTCGCAGCCCAGGGCGAGGTTGCACCCCGCTCCGGCCGCGATGCCGCCGACCTTGGCGATCGTCGGCTTGGGCATGCGATGCAACGCCAGGGCCACGTCACCGACGCGTCGCATGCGCACCAGCCCGTGGTCACCCCCGTCGGTCACCCCGCCCAGGTCCTGACCCGAGCAGAACGCGCCACCAGCGCCGGTGACGATCACGACCCGGTCCTCGGTCTTCCGGGCGACGGTCTCGAAGGTCTCCCACAGCTCGATCCACATGGTCTCGTTGATGGCGTTCTTGCGCTCTGGCCGATCCATCGTCACCGTCACGACCCCATCGGTGCGCTCGACGCGAAGAGTTTCCATGGCCTCGCACGATAATCATCGGGCGGCGGGCGGTCCTCCCCGGCGGGCGACCGAGTGCACGGATGCTGCGGCCTCTAGGGCAGCTTCGAGGTCGGACCACAGGTCCTCCACGTGCTCGATGCCGACGCTGACCCGCACCAGGCCGGCGGGCGTCTCCTCCTCGCCCTCCCAGCGTTGGCGCCGCTCCAGCAGCGTCTCCACCCCACCCAGGCTCGTTGCATGCACGCACAGGCGCACCGCGTCGCACAGGGCATCGGCGGCAGGCGCGCCTCCGTCCACCTCGAAGGACAGCATGGCGCCGAACCCGTCCATCTGTCGCGAGGCCAGCTGGTGGCCGGGATGGTCGACGAGGCCCGGGTACCGGACGCGTGAGACGACGGGGTGGCCGGCCAGGCGGCGCGCCAGCTCGGCGGCGTTGGTCTGCGCCCGCTCGAGTCGGACGTCGAGCGTGCGCACGCCGCGAAGGGCGAGAAACGCCTCCACCGGCCCTGGTATGCCGCCGTGCAGCCGCCGCCGCCGGTGCAGCGCCTCGCCCCAGGAGTCCGGGTCCCGGGTGACGGTTGCCCCCATCACCAGGTCGGAGTGACCAGCCAGGAACTTGGTCACGCTGTGCACCACGACGTCGGCGCCCAGCTCGAGCGGGCGCTGCAGCAGGGGCGTGGCGAAGGTGTTGTCGACCACGACCGGCACGCCGGCCGCCCGCGCCCCCTGGCACAGGGCGGCCAGGTCGGCGATCGCCATCATGGGATTGGTCGGCGACTCGCACCACAGCAGGGCGGCGTCGTCGATGGCGGCCAGCGTGGCGGAGGTGTCGGCGATGTCGACGAGCCGGACGCCGAGCCGGCCACGCCCCGCCAGGTCGGCCAGGAGCCCCCGCGTCCCCAGGTAGGCGTCCCGGGGCGCAACGACGAGCGCCCCCACCGGCAGGGTCTCGAGGACGGCGGCGATCGCCGCCAACCCTGATGCGAAGACGAGCGCCTGACCGCCCTCCAGGGACCCCAGCACCTCCTCGAGGGCATCCCAGACAGCGTTGCCCTCCCTTCCGTAGGACAGTGGCCCGTCGGCGTGATAGGTCGACGCCAAGGGCAGAGCCACGTTGACGGGAGCCCCGGCGACGGCCTCGCCCCGGCCCGACGAGACGGCGACCGAGGCCGGGCGCAGCGGCGGGCTCAGAACGCCTCCTCGACCACCTCGACGGCGCCACCCAGCACCGACGCCACATCGAAGCGCACCAGCCGGGCCCGGTGGGGCCCCTCCTCGAGCCACCGGGCGGCCGCCCGCCGCAGGCGAGCCTGCTTGGCGCGGGTCACCGCTTCGACCGGTGCCCCGAATGCCGTCGAGGTGCGGGTCTTGACCTCGCAGACGACGACCAGCTCGCCGCGGCGCAGCACCAGGTCCAGCTCGCCCAGCGGACAACGCCAGTTGCGGGCCACGACCTCGTACCCCGAGGACCGGTACCACTCGGCCACCCTCTGCTCCCCAGAGGCGCCGAGGTCCCGACGCCCGGCGACCTGCTCCACCTAGAGCTCCTTCTCGGGGAGCTCCTCCACGTTGACGTCCTTGAACGTGACGACCCGGACGGAGGAGACGAATCGGGCGGGCCGGTACATGTCCCATACCCAGGCGTCGTTCAGCTGGATCTCGAAGTGGGGGTGGCTGGACTCCCCTTTGGCCTCCATGCTCACGTGGTTGGCCAGGTAGAACCGCCGGTCGGTCTCGACGACATAGCGGAACATCGGGAGCACGGCTCGGTACTCCTGATAGAGAGCCAGCTCGATTTCGGCCTCGTAACGCTCGAGGTCCTCAGCGCTCATCAGTCATGTCTCGGGCCTCGCTGGAGCGTGTCCCCCTCGACGGCCAACTGTAGGACGCCGCCGGCCCACTGCGCCCCTCCGGCAGCCGCCCCCGGCCCCCAGCCTCGGCGCCCGCCGTTCCGGCTGCAGGCCGACCAGGTGCCCGGGACCGCCGGAGGGCTGCGGCGGTCGCCGAGGGCCAGCGGAGGAGCCGCTTTCTCGTTGAGATGGCACCTAACTCCCTTCTCTGCATGGGCCGACGAGAGCCGGGATCGCCTGGAGCCTCGTGACTCTAACGAGACCCCCGGAGAGCCTGCCAGGACCGTGTGACACCCCCCGACGAGGGAGGTGGCGGCGGTCAAGATGCTGGCCGCAGGCCCCCCCCGGAGGGCCTCGTATCGACGTTGGGGGCCGAATCGGCTGGCCACCCAGGACCGACATGGGTCCCCACCTGGGGGCCGGACGCGCTCGGCTCCCGGGCCCGGGACAGGCCGCCCTCTGGAGCACGAAACTACACGGATGCAATGCACCACCTACGGTTGGACGGTGACCGGGGGCGCTGAGTGGGAGCCCGATGCCGAGAACTGGATCCGGTGGGCGCGCACGCCCAGGCACGACGCCTACTGGTACTACCGGGACGCCTTCTTCGACGAGGTCGTCCCTCCCGCCGGCCGGAGGACCGTCGAGGTCGGCTGCGGCGAGGGGCGGGTCGCTCGCGACCTGGACGCGAGAGGCCACCGGGTGGCGGCGATCGACACGTCGGCCACCCTGGTCCGCAACGCGCTGGACCGGGATCGCTCGGGTCTCTACGCGCTGGCTGACGGGGCCGCCCTCCCCTTCCCGAGCTCCGTCTTCGACTCAGCCGTTGCGTACAACTCCCTCCAAGTCGTCGCGGACATGCCCGCCACGGTCCGCGAGGTGGCCCGTGTGCTGGACGGCGGGGGCCGCTTCTGCGTCTGCGTGAGCCATCCCCTGGCTGACGTCGGCCACTTTCTCGATGATGCTCCAGACGCCGAGTTCGCCATCCGTGGCGACTACTTCGTCAACCGCCGGGTGGAAGACAGGGTGGAACGCGGCGGTTTGGAGATGACCTTCAGGGGCTGGACCTATTCGCTGGAGGACTACGCCCAGGCCTTCCAGGACGCGGGGTTGCGGATCGAGCTGATGCGTGAACCCCGTCCGGAGGGAGCTCCCGCAACCTATGACCGATGGATGAGAGTTCCGATGTTTCTCATGATCAGGACCGTGAAGGCATAGCCCGAACCTGCATCAGCCCTCCAACATTTGTGAAGGGAACTCGTTGCCGTCGAAGTAGTCGCGCCAAGCAGTGATCACCCCATGGCGCACCTCGAATATGCCCATTGTCCGAAGGTGAATCGTTCTCTCGCCCAACTTCAGGTAGTCCACTCGTTCGGTCATGACGATCGTGCCGTCGGTCACCAGGTGGCGAATGTCGACGCTCACACTGCCGCCAAGGCTCATCTGTTGGGCGAAATCTGCCACGATGGCTTCTCGTCCATGAACTGGTTTCAGCGGCCCGTTGTGGTAAGCGGCGTCATCGCTAAAGAAACGAGCCAACTCCGAGGCATTGCCCGTTGGCCACGCAGCGATAAACGCGGCCATGAACTGCCGCACGACTTTCTCGGCGCCGAACGGTTCACCCACCGTCCCCCAGCCTTTCTCAGCAATCACTCGGGCGGTCGAATCGGCGACCGTCGACCGACCTCGAACGGTGGGAGTGCCTTCGACTCGGGTGCGCCCCGAGCGTCTAGGTGCGGGACCTCGCCTTCCTGCCGGACCTCGCCTTCTTGGACGGGGTGGCCGGGGAAAGCTGCCGCTTCTCCTTGATCTTGGCGGCCTTCCCGACCCGGCCCCGGAGGTAGTAGAGCTTGGCCCGGCGGACGTCACCCTCGACGATGGGCTCGATCCTGGCGATGATCGGCGAGTGCACCGGAAACGTGCGCTCGACGCCCACGCCGAAGCTCACCTTGCGGACGGTGAAGGTCTCGCGGACGCCGGAGCCCTGGCGACGGATGACCGCCCCCTGGAACACCTGGATCCTCTGCCGGTTCCCCTCCACCACCCGCACATGGACGCGGACCGTGTCTCCGGGCGCGAACGGCGGAATGTCGTCACGGAGGCTGTCACGATCGACCAAATCGGTGGGGTTCATGGCGCGGGGGCTCCTCGGAAGACCGGGGGGACACTGCAGGATACCCGTGCTCGGCGAGCAGCCGCACCTCGTCGTCGCTCAACCCCCCTCGAGCATCGACCAGGTCGGGACGGCGGGCGAGGGTGCGGACCAGCGCCTGGGCACGGCGCCAGCGGGCGATGCGGGCGTGGTCGCCCGAACGGAGCGCCTCCGGCACGACCCATCCACGAAAGTCAGCCGGCCTGGTGTACTGGGGATACTCGAGGAGCCCGTCGCTGAAGCTCTCCTCGTCGGCCGACGCCGCGTTCCCCATGACCCCTGGCACGAGCCGGACCACCGCCTCGACCACGACGAAGGCGGCCGCCTCCCCTCCCGCCAGGACGTAGTCACCGATCGACAGCTCGTCGTCGACGAGGTGCTCGGCCACCCGTTCGTCGACGCCCTCGTAGCGCCCGCACAGCAGGGAGAAGCCGCCGCCCGAGGGCGCGCCGAGGTCGGCCAGCTCCCGCACCAGAGTCTGGTCGAGCGGCCGTCCACCCGGCCCGAGAAGGAACAGCGGCCGGGGCGGTCGAGCGGTCTCGACCGCCCCGAAGACCGGGCCAGGGGCAAGCACCATCCCCGCACCGCCACCGAAGGGAGTGTCGTCCACCGATCGCCGCGGATCGGTCGCCGCCGAGCGCAGGTCGTGGATCCTCAGGTCGAGCAGGCCGCACTGGCGAGCCCGCCCGACGAGGCTCTCGCTGCCGACGGCCTCCAGGAGCCGCGGAAAGATGGTGAAGACGTCAACCCGCACGCCGGGTCACTCCAGGAGCCCGTCGGGCAGGTCGACGACCACCGTGCCCGGACGGTGCTCCACCACGAACCGGAGCGGGACGAGAGCACCCCCGTCGAGCACCAGCAGGTCGCTGGCCGGGTTGGCCTCGACGGCGACAACCCGTCCGATCGGCTGCCCGGTCACGTCGACGACCTCGGAGCCGTGCAGCTCGTGAACCCAGAGCGCGCCCGGGTCGACGATCGGCTCGGCCCGGAGGATCACGTCCCTCAAGGCCTCGGCCCCGTCCCGGTCGCCCACTCCGGCGAACGACACGATCCAGCGATCACGACTCGGTGCAGCCCGCAGGACCTCGAGGTCGCCGGCGCTCGACGAGAGCACGGCGCCCTTCGCAAGTCGCTCGGTGCGATCGGTCACCAGGCGCACGACGACCTCGCCCCGCAGCCCGTGCGGCCGGACCACCCTGCCGACCTCGAGCGTGGCTGGGCTGGGGGGCCCGCCTCCCGAGCCGCCCGCCGCTGGCGTCGGCCGGTCAGTCGACGATGTCGACGCTGGCCTCGATCCCCTCGTTGGCGCCGGCCGCCCTCACCAGCGTGCGGATGGCCTGTGCCACGCGCCCCCGCCGTCCGATGATCCTGCCCATGTCCTCGGGAGCGACGTGCAAACGGAGGTTCACGCCCTGACGGGCCTCGTCGACCTCGACCACCACGGCGTCGGGGTCGTCCACGATCGAACGGGCGATGTGCTCGAGCACTGCTCGCGGGATCGCGCCCATGGCCCGGTTCCCGGCCATGTCGTCGACCTCGTCGACCTCACCGTCACTCGAGAAGCCGACCCCTTGATCGGACATGTCGCTCACTTGGATGCTGCGCCCTTGGATGCGGTAGCGGTGAACTCGTCCCAGGCTCCGGACACGCGCAACAGCTTCTCGACCCGCTCGGTCGGCTTGGCGCCCTGGGACAGCCACTTCACCGCCTTGGCCGAGTCGATGTTGACCACCGACGGATCGGACCTCGGGGCGTAGGTGCCCACGATCTCGATGAACCGCCCGTCTCTGGGGGAGCTGCTGTCGGCGGCGACGACGCGGTAGGTGGGTTGCTTCCTCTTGCCCATCCTCATGAGGCGGAGCTTCACTGCCACGAATCAATCCTCACTCTCAGGGCCGGTCTCCGGACCGGCCATGCTCACTGGGCCGGCCTCCCGGACCGGCGGTGTCGTTGTCCGGCTCGCTACCGAAGCGAGCCCAGGTCGGCGAGCGACGGCGTGACGCGACCCCGCTTGCCCTTCTTCCCCGGCTTGCCGGAGGCTTTGCCGCCGCCGACGCCCTTCATCATCCGTTGCATCTCCTTGAACTGCTTCAGCAGGGCGTTCACCTGGGCGGTGGTCGAGCCGCTGCCGTTGGCGATGCGCAGGCGTCGCGACCCGTTGACGATGGCGGGGTCGCGCCGCTCGCCCGGCGTCATGGAGCGGATGATCGCCTCGACCTGGCCCAGCTGGCCGTCGTCGATCGGGGCGTTCTTGATGTCCTTCGGCAGCCCGGGGAGCATGCCGAGGATGCCCGTGAGGGGGCCCATCTTCTTGATCTGCTGCATCTGCTCGAGAAAGTCCTCGAGGGTGAACTGTCCTTCCTGGAGCCGCGCCGCAGCGCGGGCGGCGGTCTCTTCGTCGTAGTGCTGCTCCGCCGTTTCGATGAGCGTCAGCACGTCGCCCATGCCGAGGATGCGGCTCGCCATACGATCGGGATAGAAGACGTCGAAGTCGCCGAGCTTCTCGCCTGTCGAGGCGAAGGCGATCGGTCGGCCGACGACCTCCTTGACCGAGAGGGCGGCACCACCACGAGCGTCGCCGTCGAGCTTGGAGAGCACCACGCCGTCCAGCTCCAGGGTGGCGTGGAAGGCCTCGGCTGTCGCCACGGCGTCCTGGCCGGTCATGGCGTCGATCACGAGGAACGTGTAGTTGGGATGGAGCACGTCGGACACCCTGCGGACCTCGTCCATCAGGGCCTCGTCGATCGTAAGGCGGCCCGCCGTGTCGACGATGAGCACGTCGCGGCCCCGTCGCTGCGCCTCCTCCAGCGCACGACGGGCCACGCTCACGGGGTCGCTCGGCTCGCTGAACACGGTCACGCCCGCCTGGCCCCCGAGAACCCGGAGCTGCTCCACAGCGGCCGGCCGCTGGAGGTCGGCCCCCACCAGGAGGGGCTGGCGGCCCTGCTGCTTGAACCACCGGGCCAGCTTGGCCGCCCCTGTCGTCTTCCCGGAGCCCTGGAGACCGGCCAGCAGGACCACCGTCGGAGGCTTGGAGGCGTAGGTGATACGCAGGGCCTCGCCACCGAGGATGGCCACGAGCTCCTCGTTGACGATCTTGATGACCTGCTGGGCAGGCGAGAGGCTCTTGGACAGCTCGGCCCCGATGCAGCGCTCCCGAACCCGGGCGACGAAACCCCGAACGACGCTGAGGTTGACGTCAGCCTCGAGGAGCGCCACCCGGATCTCGCCCAGGGCCTCGTCGACCTCGGCCTCGCCCAGGCGGCCGCGGCCCCGGAGGCGGGTGAAAATCCCCTCGAAGCGATCGGAGAGAGACTCGAACATCTCGAGCCAGGCTACCGGAAGGGCCGGCGGGCCCCGTGCCCGCTCCCTCAGGCGAAGAGGGCCTCGACGAACTCGTCCGGGTCGAGTGGGACGAGGTCGGCGGGCGACTCGCCCAGCCCCACGAGCTTGATCGGCAGCCCGAGGTCGGCGACCACGGCCACGGCGATGCCGCCCTTGGCGGTGCCGTCGAGCTTGGTGAGGACCACGCCGGTGACCCCGACGGCCTCGGAGAACTGCCGGGCCTGGACCAGGCCGTTCTGTCCCGTCGTGGCGTCGAGGACGAGCAGCACCTCATCGAGCTGGGCCGGAGACCGCTCCGCCACCCGTCGTACCTTCTTGAGCTCCTCCATCAGGTTCACCTTCGTGTGCAGCCGTCCGGCGGTGTCGACCAGCACCAGGTCGGCATCCCGGGCCACCGCCCGTTGGACGGCGTCGAACAGCACCGAGCCTGGATCACCCCCCTCCGCTCCCTTGACCAGGTCGGCCTCGACCCGTCGGGCCCACAACGCCAGCTGCTCGGTGGCGGCGGCCCTGAACGTGTCGCCGGCCGCCATCACCACCGACCGCCCTTCGGCCGCCTCGCGCATCCCCACCTTGCCGATCGTCGTGGTCTTCCCGACCCCGTTGACACCGACGAAGAGCCAGACGTCGGTCGTGCCCGGCTCGTGATGGAGGGTGCGGTCGCCGCGGCCCACGATCGCCTTGAGGTCCGACTTCAACGACTCGAGCAGCGCGTCCGGGTTGGCGATCTCGCCGGCCTTGACCCGCGTTCGGAGCCCGTCGAGCAGTGAGGTCGTCGTCGACACGCCCACGTCGGCCAGGATCAGGGCCTCCTCCAGCTCCTCCCATGTCCCCTCGTCGATCCCGGAGCGGGCGAGCACCGATCCGACGCGCGCGGCCAGGAGATTGCGGGCCTTTCCCAGGCGCTCGCGCAGGGGCGGCGGGGCCGCCACCTCGGGAGGACCGAGCACCTCCTCGGCCTCGGCCGGCGCCGCCGCCTCGGGCTCGCCAACCTCGACAGCCGGGCGCGGAGGGGGCTCGAGCTCGACGCCGGTGCTCCGGCGGCGGTAGACGGTACCGGCCACCAGGCCGAGCGCGACCAGCACGACGAAGGCGAGGACGGCCACGATCAAGACGATTGTCATGGCGTCGTGAGCCTACCCTCGCCTGTCCGCTCCCGGTCGGCCCGTGAAGCCGGCCCGACGACCGAGCCGGCGGCGCGGCGGTGCTACGCGGGGGCTCTGACCCGCTCGCTCACGATCTTGGAGGACCCGCCCGGCTGCAACGTCACCCCGTAGAGCCAATCGGCCGCCTCCATCGTCCGCTTCTGGTGGGTCACGACGATGAGCTGCGCCTCGTCGCGGAACTCCTCGATCAGGTCGAGGAAGCGCCGCAGGTTGACGTCGTCGAGGGCGGCCTCGACCTCGTCGAGCAGATAGAAGGGCGACGGACGGCTGCGGAAGACGGCGAAAAGGAAGGCGATGGCGACCAGGGCCCGCTCGCCGCCGGAGAGGAGCGACAGCTTCTTGACGTTCTTGCCGACGGGCCTGGCCTCCACCTCGATGCCCGTCTCCAGCAGGTTGTCGGGATCCGTCAGCCGGAGCCCGCCCGTGCCTCCCGAGAACAGGGTCGAGAACAGGGCGGTGAAGTGCTTGGAGACGTCGGCGAAGGCGGCCGCGAACACCTGGACGATCTCGCTATCGATGGCCCGGATGACCTTGGCCAGCTCCCGCCGGGCCCCCCGGACGTCCTCCAGCTGGGAGTCGAGGAACTCGCGGCGCTCACGCAGCGAGGTGAGCTCCTCGATCGCCAGCGGATTGACCGGGCCCATCAGCCGCAGCTCACGCTCGAGCTCCCTGCCTCGCTGGGCGATGGTGACCCCGGCGGGCGGGTCCGGGCGGGGCGCGGCCACGGCGACCTCCGGCTCGCGATCGAGGTCCCGGCGTACGGACTCGACGGCAGCCTCCTGCCGGAGGCGGATCTCGGCGTCCTCGATCTCCGCCCGCTGGGCCCGCTCCCGGATCTCGGCCAGGCGACGCTCGGCTTGAACGCGCTCGTCGCGGAGCCGGTCAAGGTCGGCGGCCCGGTCATGCAGGGCGGCGGCCATCCGGTGACGCTGCTCGGCGAGGATCCCGGCACGCTCCTCGAGGGTGGCCACGTGCCCTGCCACCAGGGCGCTCAGGCGCTCGATGGCGACCCCGGCCAGCTCCATCTGCTGGCGGCGGTCGGCCGCCTGCTCGGCTTCGGCGCGATCACGCTCGAGCCGTTGCTCGATGTCGCCCAGGCGGCGGGCCAGGAGGGACCGGCGCTCGTCGAGGCTCGCCGCTCGCACCTGGAGGCCCGTCCGGAGCTGGCCGACGGCGGCGGTCCGTTCGTCCATGTCGGCCTTGGCCTCCCGCGCCGCCGCCAGCCGCTGGGCGACGTCGGCCTCGTCCGACTCGAGCGATGGCAGGCGTTCCTCCAGCGACGCGACCAGCGACGCGTCGCGCTCGATGCGCAGGGCCAGCTCGTGGTCGTGGTCCCGGGCGTGCCGGGCGTCCTGAGCCAGCTCGTCGAGCTCGGACTCGACGCGCGCGAGCGCCGCGTCGGCCCCACTCGAACGGGCGGCCGCCCGCTCGACCTCTTTGGCCAGCTCCGTCTCTGCGGCCCGAGCCGCGGCCACCTCGGCGCGGGCGGCCCGCAGGTCCTCGCTGGCTGCGGCCACTGCGTCGGCGCAGCGCGCCGCTCGCGCCCGCGCCTCCTCCAGAGCGGCCCCCGTGGCGGCCGGTCCGCCGCCGCCGATCCGCCAGCCCGACGCACCGAACCGGTCGCCGTCGGCGGTGACGACGACCAGCTCTGGCCGCCTCATCGCCAGGTCCACCGCCTCGTCCCAGCCTCCCGGCGCCACGACGGCGCCACCGAGCAGGACGTCCAGCAACCGCTCGATCCCGTCGACCGTGGAGCGGACGTGGGCCCGGACGAGATCGAGCCCAGCGAGATCGGTCCCGACTCCGTGCCGGTCACCCCCGACGCGCAGAGCCAGCACGGCACCTGGGGTCCCGGCTCGACGCAGGTGGTCGAGGGCCGCTCTCGCCTCGGCAGGACCGGCCATGACCACCGCGGCCACCGCCTCGCCGGCCGCCGCCTCGAACGCCCGCTCCCAGCCGGCGTCCACCTCCACCAGCTCGAGCAGCGTGCCCACCACCCCCGAGACCTCCGACAACCGCTCGGCCCCGGCTCGAGCCCGAGCCTCGTCGAGGGCCAGGGCGAGAGCGTCGGCCCTTGCCTGCCACGAATGGTGGTCCTGGTCGGCTCGGCGCAGACCGGCTTCCGCCTCCTCGGCTCGGGACTCGGCCGACGACCGCCGGGTGGCAGCATCCTCGGCGGACGCGGCCAACGCTGGTCCGGCCTGCCGGGCCGCTTCGATCTCGGCTCCGAGCCGTTGCCGTTCGTCTTCCAAGCGGTCGGTCCGGTGGGCGATGGCGGCCAGGCGGGACTCGAGCCGCCCCTGCTCCGCCCGGTCACGCTCGAGGCCGTGACGGAGGGTCTGGAGCTGGCCACGGGCGTCGGCCGCCGCACCGTCCCGGGAGGCAAGGCCCATGGCGTCGCCGAGGGTCTCCTCGAGGTCGGCGCGCTGGCCGGCGAGCGCCAGCTCGGCGGCGGCCAGCTCCTCGCCCTCGGGCTCCAGCTCCCGGGCCGCGGTCTCGGTCTGGTCGAGCTCGGACCGAAGGCGGGCGGCCTCAGCCTCGAGAGCGGCCACCACGTCCTTGTCCACCAGGGCGCTCGCCGCGCTGGCGATCGATCGACGTCGCTCGGCGAGGACGGCCGACATCCCCACGGCCCGCTCCCGGAGGCTCTCCACCCGGCGGAGGTGGTCGGCCAGATCGTCGCCTCGGTCCGAGGTGAGGGCGCTCTGGGCCGCCACCACCGAGGTGTCGAGCCTGGCCAGGCTCACCTTGAGCCGTTCCTGCTCCTCGTCGAGCCCGGCTCGGGTCTCCCGTGATGCCGCCAGGCGGGTATCGAGGTTGGCCAGCTCCCGTCCGGCGAGGTAGAGACGTGTGGCGTGGAGCTCGTCGGCCAGGCCGGCGTGGCGGTGGGCCGCCTCCGCCTGGCGCTCGAGCGGGCGGACCTGGCGGCGCACCTCGCCCAGCAGGTCCTGGAGCCGCTCGAGGTTGCCCTCGGTGGCCTCCAGGCGACGTTCGGCGCGCTCGCGCCGCCGACGGTACTTGAGCACACCGGCCGCCTCCTCCACGATGAGGCGCCGGTCCTCGGGACGGGCGTTCAACACGGCGTCGAGCTGGCCCTGGCCCACGATGACGTGCTGCTGGCGGCCCACGCCGGAATCCGACAGGAGCTCCTGGACGTCGAGGAGCCGGCAGGGAACGCCGTTGATGGCGTACTCGCTGTCGCCGGAACGAAACAGCGTGCGACTCAGGGTGATCTCCGACGACTCGACAGGAAGGAGGCCCGAGCTGTTGTCGATGGTGAGAGAGACCTCGGCTCGTCCCAGCGCAGGGCGCTTGGCCGATCCGGCGAAGATGACATCGTCCATCCGGGCGGAGCGGACGGTACGCGGGCCCTGGGCTCCGAGCACCCACGCCACGGCGTCGACGACGTTCGACTTGCCGCTGCCGTTGGGACCGACCACCACGGTGACCCCGGGCTCGAGCTCGAGCGTCGTCGGCTCGGCGAAGGACTTGAAGCCCTTGAGCGTGAGCGCCTTCAGGAACACAGCGCGATCACGTTACCGGGGTGTCTGCCCGGTTTCGGGTATCCCCGCCCACCAGGACGATCACCGGACTCGTTCCCTCTCAGACCTGGCACCCCTCGCACAGGAACGACGAACGCCCCCCCAGCCTGATCCTGGTGATCGGGCGATGACAACGGGGGCACGGCTGCCCCTGTCGGTCGTAGACCTGATGGTGGGTCTGGAAGTCACCCGGTCGGCCGAACAGGTCCCGGTACTGCTGGTCGGCGAGCGAGGAGCCACGGTGTCGGACCGCGTCCGAGAGGACCTCGACCATCGCCCGGTACAGCCGACGAACCTCCTCGGACGAAAGTGTCTCGGACCCACGATCGTGGCGGAGCCCGGCGGCGAACAGGATCTCGTCGGAGTAGATGTTGCCGATGCCGGCCACGAACCGCTGGTCCATCAGAAGTGGCTTCAGCTTGGTCTTGCGCGTCCGTAGCAGGTCTGCGAACTGGACCCAGCTCATCACGTCGTTCAGTGGATCGAAGCCGAGGTGCCCGAGCTCGGGCAGCTTGTGGGCGACGACGGGCTCGGGGGCGACGAACATCTCGCCGAAGGTCCTGGGATCGACGAAGCGCAGCTCGCCACCCTTGGTGAAGGCGATGGAGACGTGGGTGTGGCGACCGGCGGCCTCCCCGGCGGTGGTGGGCCGGAGCAGCTGGCCGCTCATGCCCAGATGCACGACGAGCACGTCGCCGTCGTCCAGTGACAGCAGCAGGTACTTGCCCTGTCGTCTGACGTCGGCGATCTTGTGGCCCTCGAGCCGACCCTTGAACTCGGCCGGGCCCCGATGCCTGCGTATCGAGCGCCGACCCTTCACCTGCACCGACTTGATCCGTCTGCCGACCACCTCGCCGTCGAGGTCGCGGCGGATCGTCTCGACTTCGGGCAGCTCAGGCACGCCCGCCGAGCCGCTCGGCCGACCCCACCGATCCCACCTCGTCCGGGTCGGGCGGCGGACGTGGTGTGCCGGACAGATCCGCCCATGCCATACGGGCGGCGGCCTGCTCGGCCTGCTTCTTCGACCGGCCCTCGCCCCGACCGAGCAGCCGACCGCCGAGGTGCACGCTGGCCCGGAAGCGCTTGGCATGGTCGGGACCCTCCTCCTCGACGGCGTAGCGGGGAACCGGCTCGGCCTGCCGGGCCGCCAGCTCCTGGAGTCGGGTCTTGTAGTCCTGCCCACCCGGGCCCGCGGCGGCCTCCCGAATGCGCTCGCCTAGGAGCTGCAAGACCAGGTCACCGGTCCGTGCCCAGCCCAGCTCGAGGTAGATGGCGCCGACGACGGCCTCGAAGGCGTCGGCGAGGATGGACGGCTTCTCTCGGCCTCCAGAGGCGTCCTCGCCCTTGCCGAGCAGGAGGGCCGACCCGAGATCGAGGGCCGCGGCCAGATCGGCCAGCACCTCGGCGTTGACGACCGACGCCCGCACCTTGGCCAGCTCCCCCTCGGGCAGGTCCGGGTAGGCCTGGAAGATGTGGTCGGTGACCACGAGGCCCAGGACCGAGTCCCCGAGGAACTCGAGGCGCTCGTTCGAGGGCTCGTCGGCGGTCTCCGCGCACCACGACCGGTGGGCCATGGCCTGCTGGAGCAGCTCGACGTCGCCCGGCTCCTGTCCCAGCCGCCGCGCCAACGCATCCCTCTCGGCACGACGCGGTCCCGGCAGCTCGGGCAGCTCAGGCGGCCTCGAGCTTGGCGACCACGTAGTCGACGGCGTCGCGCACGGTCTTGAGCTCCTCCAGGTCCTCGTCCTCGATCCGGAACCCGACGGTCCGCTCCCCCAGCTCCTCCTCGAGGCCCTCGACGAGCTCGATGAGGGCGAGCGAGTCGGCGTTGAGGTCCTCGGAGAACGAGGCGCCCTCGGCGATGGAGGCGGGATCGATCTCGAGGATGTCCGCGAGCTGGTCGCGGATCATCTCGAAGACCTGGCGCCGGTCGAACGGGCCTTTCTCGACATGGGTCTCAGCGGGCACTGCTGCTCCTGGGGTCACTCGACGTCCGAATCGTACCGGTATCAAGGGGGCGCCGCCGTCCCGATGAGCGCCGAGACCGGCGGCGTCCTCGATACCGTCCTCCCGCCCCGGCCCTCGTGTCCCGGGCCGGCCCCCCGGGCACGCCTGGCGTCCTGGAGCGGCCTCCTCGGCCCGCCGTCAGGGCGAGACCGCCTGCCGCAGCTCTTCGACGAGGCCCCGGGACACCATGTCGTGGGCCACTCGAACAGCGTTCACGACCGCCCGGGCAGACGAGGAGCCGTGGCTGATGATGCAGACCCCGTCGACGCCGAGCAGCATCGCCCCGCCGGTGGAGTCGGGGTCCATCTCCTCCATGAGCGGGGCGAGGTCGGGCATCAGCACCTTGGCCGCCGCCTTGGCCTCCTCGCTGCCGGTCATGACGCCGAGGAGGCAGCTCACGAAGAACTTCATGCCGCCCTCGAGCGCCTTCAGGGCCACGTTGCCGGTGAAGCCGTCGGTGACCACCACGTCGGCGGCGTCGCTCAGCAGCTCGCGGGCCTCCACGTTGCCGACGAAGCGGACCCCGACGCCCTCGGAGAGCAGGGCGTGGGTGCGCTTGACCAGGGCGGTGCCCTTGCTCTCCTCTTCCCCGTTCGACAGCAGCCCCACGCGTGGCTCGGCCAGGTCGTAGCGCTCGCGGGCGAAGAGCGACCCCATCTTGGCGAACTGGACGAGCCACTCGGCGGTGCACTCGGGGTTGGCCCCGGCGTCGAGCAGGACCGTGTGGGTGGACCCGGGCACCGGCAGCGGAGTGGCGATGGCGGGCCGGGCCACACCGGGAAGGCGACCCATGCGCAGCAGGGCACTGGCCATGGCGGCACCTGTGTTGCCGGCGCTCACCATCGCCGCCGCCCGGCCGTCTCGCACCGCCTCCGCCGCTCGCACGAGCGAGGCGTCCTTCTTGCGCCGGACACCCTGGCCCGGATCCTCGTGCATCCCGATGACCTGGCTCGCCGGCACGACCTCGAGCCCCGCCGTGTCGCCGAGCTCCTCGGGGCGGCCCACGACCAGGACGGGCACGTCGAGCTCGTCGACCGCCTGCCTGGCCCCGGCGACGATCTCCCGGGGGCCGCGATCGCCACCCATGGCGTCGACGGCGACGGCGGTGGTGGCGGGCTGGCGGGCCCGCCTTCTGCGGGCGAAGGGCTGGGGCTCGGCCACGGGGGCTGGCGTGGCCTCGGAAGCAGAGCTGGACACGCGTCCGTCAGTCGACGTCGACGGCCTGTCGGCCCCCGTACCACCCACAGTTGGGGCACACCACATGGGGAAGCTTCGCCCGACGGCACTGCGGGCACACGCTGCGCGGCGGGGTCCGGAGAACCCAGCTCGACGCCCGGCGGCTGCGGGTCTTGGCCTTCGATGTCTTCTTCTTGGGGACGGCCATCTTCTCTCGCTCTCGTCTGGCGCGTGCTCTCCGGACTTACCCCGGTCAGCGGCGAAGGTCACCGCCTCGCAGGGCGTCCAGTGGTGCCCACCGGGGGTCGACCGACTCGGTCTGGCAGGAGCAACTCGCCTCGTTGCGGTTGATGCCGCAGACCGGGCACAACCCGAGACACCCCTCCGTGCAGAGAGGAACCTGGGGCAGGTCCAACAGCACAGCGTCGCGCGCCAGCGGCTCCAGGTCGAGCTGGTCGCCGCGGAGGGGGTAGGTCTGCTCGGGGTCTCCGCTCGGCTCGAACAGCTCGCGGACGGTGCTCCGCAGCTCGCCGCGGGCCACGGCCAGGCAGCGGCGGCACTCGCCCGCCCACGGGGCGGTCACGGACCCGGTGGCCATGATCCCCCCGTGCACCGACTCGAGCAGCACGTCCACGACCACCGGGGCTCCCTCGATCACCGAGCTACCGGTCACGGCCAGCTCGGGGATCGGCCCTTCGCGCCGCTCCCGGCGGCTGGCACCAGGCTGGCGCCGAAGGGTCGCCACATTGACGACGAAGGGACGCTTGGTCATCTTCCTCGCCTCCCTGTCCCTAGCCTCGGTCCTGGTCGAAGAACTCTCCCCCGTCGGCGTCGACTCCGTTCGGAGCGGCTTCGTCGGGCCTGACCGCTCCCGAGTCGAAGCTCACGAGGCCGGCGCCGACCGTCACCGCCGGCGTCTCCTGGAGCTTGCGGCGTCCGCCCTGCACGGTCTTCGTCGTCCGCTCGAGCAGCTCCTCGAAGGAGGCCAGCTTGCGGTCGCAGTAGTCCTCGGCCTCGCGGCGCAGCCGTCGGGACTCGTCTTGGGCCCGGTCGACGACGCGCTGAGCGGCGTGCTGCGCCTGGCGCACGATCTCGCTGCGCTGCACCATCCTCTCGGCCTGCACCCGCGAGGCCTCCAGGATGTCCTCGCCCTCGCGTCGGGTCTTGCTGAGGAAGTCGTCGCGCTCTCGCAGCATCCAGCGAGCATGACGGAGCTCCTCGGGAAGCTGCCTGAGCGCCTCCTCCAGCAGCTGCACCAGCTCGTCCCGGCCGACGAGGGCGTTGCTGGACAACGGCATGGCCTTGGCCTGGCGGACGGTCTCGATCGCCGAGCGAAGCAGCTCCTCGGTGCCGGGTCCGTCCACCGGCTCGAACAGGCTCACGGCCCAAACCTCTCCTGTAGGCGCTTGGCGACAGGGGCGGGCACGAGGCCGGTGACGTCGCCGCCGTAGCGCGCCACCTCACGCAGGAGCCGCGAGGCGATGAACGAGTGACTGGATGCCGTGGGCAGGAAGACGGTGTCGATGCCCGACAGCTGCTGGTTCAACTGGGCCATCTGCATCTCGTTCTCGAAGTCGCTGACCGCCCGCAGACCCTTCACGATCGCCGTCGCCCCCACCTCCTGGGCCACGTTGACCACCAGCGTCGACATCCCCACGACCCGCACCCGTGGCAGGTGAGTCGTCGACTCCTCCAGCATCGCCTGCCGCTCCTCCAGGCTGAAGAGGGGCTCACCCTTCTGGGGGTTGCGCAGCACGGCCACGATCACCTCGTCGAAGAGGCGGGAGGCGCTCTCGACGACCTCGAGATGACCGTTGTGGAACGGGTCGAACGATCCGGGGAACAGGGCGATCCTCACGAGGCACCTTTCCGAGCGGCCTGATGTGGCAGCGGCTGGACCAGGGTCACCACGGTACCGCCGTACCGCTTGGTCGTCCGCACCACCCAATCCGGAGGGGGCTCGAGCGCCGACGAGGACTCCAGCACGGCCAGGTCGGCGGACAGTCCGCCCAGGAGACGTTCCCACGCCGCGAAGTCGTAGGGCGGGTCGCACAGGGCCAGGTCGAAGGCGCGGTCGCCCCGATCGAGCCAGGCCAGCGCGTCGACCTGCGCCACCTCGAACGGGGCCGCGGCCAACCCGACGGCGGCCAGATTGTCGCGGATGGCGGCGACGGCAGCCGGATCCATGTCGACGAACGTCACGTGCGCCGCGCCCCGCGAGAGCGCCTCGATGCCCAGGGCGCCGGTGCCCGCGAAGAGGTCGACCACCGTCGCTCCCTCCACGGCGCGCATGCTCGTCAGCACGTTGAAGATCGCCTCCCGGACCCGGTCGCCGGTGGGCCTGATCGAGCGGCCCGCCGGAGCCCGGAGGCGGCGGCCTCCTGCCACCCCACCGACCACTCGCATGCACCCGAGGATACCGGCACCCCCCGCCGCTCCGGCGGTTTGGAGGCGTCAGGAGGCGCTGGTCAGCTCTTGAAGAGGAACTCGGCCTCGTCCTCGTCGATCATGAGACGGACCTCGTCGGCCAGCACGTCGTGGGCGTCGAGCGTCGGGTCGGCGTCGACGATGTCGAAGGCCAGCTGGCGCGCCTGGGTCACCAGCTCTCTGTCTCGCCGCAGCGACGCCAGCTTGAGATCGGTGCGGCCCTTCTGCCGGGTGCCCAGCACCGTGCCCTCGCCGCGAAGCTCCAGATCGACCTCCGCCAGATGGAAGCCGTCGGTCGAGTCCTGGAGGGCCTCGAGCCGCTTCTCACCCTCCGGTGACGAGCCTTCGCCCAGCAGGTAGCACCACGACGCGTCCTTCCCCCGGCCCACCCGGCCCCGAAGCTGGTGGAGCTGGGCCATCCCGAAGCGGTCGGCGTCCTCGATCACCATCACGGTGGCGGTGGGGACGTCCACGCCGACCTCGATCACCGTCGTGGCGACGAGGACGTCGAGCTTGCCGTCCCTGAACTCGCTCATGACCGACTCCTTCTCGCGGGCCGGCATCTGCCCGTGGAGCAGTCCGAGGCGGAGACCGGGCAGGTCCTCTCGAGCCAGCCGCTCGCGCTCCTGGGTGGCCGAGCGGGCCTGCACGCGCTCGGAGTCCTCGACGAGAGGGCACACGACGTAGGCCTGCCTTCCGGCGGCCACCTCCTCGCGGACCGTGTTCCAGGCGCTCTCCACCTCCAGCGGCCCCCTCGCCCAGGTGGTGCGGACCGGCGTCCGACCCGGAGGCAGCTCGTCGAGCACCGTCACGTCAAGGTCGCCGTACATCGTCATGGCGGCGGTCCGAGGTATGGGGGTCGCCGTCATGACCAGCACGTCCGGGTCGGCGCCACCCGAGAACCTGCCCTTGCCGCGCAGGATGTCGCGCTGCTCGACCCCGAAGCGGTGCTGCTCGTCGACCACCACGACACCCAGCGAGGCGAAGGCGACGTCCTCGGTGAGCAGGGCGTGGGTGCCAACGAGGATGTCGACCGTTCCCGCCCGCAGGCCGCCGTGGAGCCGGGTGCGCTCGGTCGGGGTGGTGCGGTTGGTCAGCAGCTCCACCCGGACGGGGCGGTCACCGGTGAGTGTCGACTCGTCGGGCAGGCTGACGTGGCGGAGCAGCCATCGGACCCCGGCGTAGTGCTGCTCGGCGAGCACCTCGGTGGGCGCCATGAGGGCGCCCTGGTGGCCCCCCTGGACAGCGGCGAGCAGGGCGGCCAACGCCACAACCGTCTTGCCGGCGCCGACGTCGCCCTGCAGCAGGCGATGCATGGGATGCGCCTTCGCCAGGTCGCCCTCGATGTCGGCGATGGCCCGCTCCTGGGCGCCGGTGAGCGAGAACGGCAGACCGCGGCGGAACTCCTCCAGCAACGACGGGGTCCCCGGCTCCGGCTTCACCACGTGGCTGATGCCGACTGCCTCCTGCTCCAGCTTTCGTTTGCGCATGACCAGGGCCACCTGGAGGCGGGCGAGCTCGTCGAAGGCAAGGCGACGCCGGCCCGCATCCTTGGCCGGCATGGAGTCCGGGGCGTGGATCTGGTTCATGGCTCGGGTCCGGCCGACCATCCCGAGCTCCTCCGCCCACCGTTCGGGCAGCGGATCGGCCAGCTCGCCGGCTCGTCGCAGGGCGCTCTCGATCCAGTCGGCCAGCTCCCAGGTGGAGAGGCCGGCCTTGTCGGACTGGGGGTAGACGGGAACGATGCGCCCCGTGCGGTCGCCGACCAGGTCGACCACCGGGTTGGTCATCTGGCGGCGACCCCGGAACAGGTCCAGCTTCCCGAAGAAGACGGCCTGGCGGCCGGTCATGAGCTGCTTGGCCCGCCACCCCGGGTTGAAGAACGTGCACCGCAGATAGGCGCTGCCGTCGAACACGTCGACCTCGACCAGGGCCCTGCCCTGACGCGTCCGCCGGCTGCTCACCCGCTTCACGTGGGCGAGCACCATGGCCTCCTCGCCCACCTTCAGGTCCTTCACGGCGACCTGCTGGGTGCGGTCGATGTAGCGGCGCGGGTAGTGGGTCACGAGGTCGAGCACCGTCGTGATGCCCATCTCCTCGAGACCCTTCGCCTTCGTGGGCCCGACGCCGGAGAGGTCGGTGACCGGACGCTCGGCAAGTGCGCGCAGTACCAGGCGCCCACTCGCGTCCCGTCCGCTCATCAGTCGATGCTCAGCAGGTAGGGATAGAGGGGCTGCTCGCCGTGATGGATCTCGACGTCGATGTCGGGGCGATGCTCGCGCAGCCACTCGGTGATACGACGGGTGTCGGCGGGACTCGACCCCTCGCCCTCGATGAGCGTCACGATCTCGTGCTCGTCGGTGAGAAGCTTCTCCAGCAGCGCCGTGGTGGCCTCGGCGAGCGTGGGCTGCACCACCTCGATCCCCCGCTTGGAGAGACCCATCCAGTCGCCCTCGGCGACGGGACCGGCCGGGCTGTTGGTGGCCCGGACGGCCCTGGTGACCTCGCCGGCGATGACCCGCTGGGCGGCGGACGACATGGCGCCGGCGTTGTCGTCGATGTCCGCCTCGGGGTCGTACTCGAGCAGGGCGGCAAAGCCCTCGGCGACACCGACGGTCTTCACGACCCGGACGCGCTTGTCGGTCAGCGCGTCGACCTGCTCGGCCACCGGAACGATGTTGCCGTTGTTGGGGAGCACGACGACCTCCCCGGCCGGAGCCGCTTCCACGGCCTCGAGGATCTGTGCCGTCGACGGGTTCATGGACTGACCCCCGGCCACCATCTGGTGGACCCCGAGCGACCGGAAGATCCGACGGATCCCCGTGCCCGTGGCGACCGCGACCACCGCCGTGGCCGGCGCCGGCCAGGCGTGCTCCTCCTCGGCTGGCGCGCCGGCAGCCGCGTCCCGGACCCACCGCTCCTCCTCGACCTCGTCCATGAGGTCGGTCACCCGAATGTTGCGGGGCCGGCCGGCGTCGATACCCGCTTCCACGGCGGCACCGATGTCGTCGGTATGGATATGGCAGTTCCACATCCCCTCCCCTCCGACCACCACGATCGAGTCGCCGACTCCGGCCCACACGTCCTTGAAGGCGGGGATCGACTCGTCGGGCGCCTCGAGCAGGTACATGACCTCGTACCTGAGGTCCCCCACGCCGTCCGCCCCCTCGCCGTCGCCCGCTCCCGAGGCAGCTGGGCGGGGCGTTCCCTCTGGCCGGCCTCTGGCGCCGGCGTCGCCCGCCATCGTCCGCGACGGATCCGACGCTGGCAGCTCGAGCTCGGGCATCGGCCGGCCGGCCACCACCAGCAGAAGGGCGTCCAACAGCAGCACGAAGCCCACGGCGCCGGCGTCGACGACCCCGGCCTGCTTGAGCACCGGCAGCAGATCGGGCGTGCGAGCCACCGACTCGCTGGCGGCCGATCGGGCCGCGTCGAGCACGTCGACGAGCGCGCCGCCGGCGTCGGCCTTGGCCCGGGCGGCGGCGGCGGTGTCGGCGGCCACGGTGAGGATGGTTCCCTGGACCGGCCGCATCACCGCTCCCTCGGCGGCAGTCGACGCGTCGACCAGCGCGGTGGCGACATCGGCTGGCCCCGCCGACTCGAGCCCCCGCAGCACGTCGGACGCACCCCGGAGGATCTGGGAGAGGATCACGCCCGAATTGCCGCGCGCACCCATCAGCGAGCCGTGGGCCACGGCCTTGCACACCGAGGTCATCTCCAGACCGGACTCGCCGAGCGGCTGGAGCTCGCTCGCCACCGCCTCCAGCGTGAGGGCCATGTTCGTACCGGTGTCGCCGTCGGGGACCGGATACACGTTCAGGCGGTTGATCGGCTCCTGATGGGCGCGAAGGCCGTCGCGGTAGGCCAGCATCGCTGCCATGAGGTCGCCGGCTGCCAGCCGGCCCAGCGGGTCCATGGCCGGATGCTAACCTTCCGTGGTCGCCTCCCAGCGTTCCCGTGTCGGGTGTCCGATCGGGCCGCACAGCGAGGCATCGTCACAATGGGGCATCGTCCCCGGACCGAGAGGCTCGTGTCGTGGCAGCGGTATGCGAGGTGTGCGGCAAGCACCCCTCCTTCGGAATGAGCATCAGCCACTCCCACCGGCGCACCAAGCGCAGGTGGAACCCCAACATCCAGCGCGTCAGGGCCGTGGTCGACGGGAGCCCGCGCCGGATCCATGTCTGCACCTCCTGCATCCGGGCCGGCAAGGTCGAGAAGGTATCCCGCTGACCGCTGCTACCAGTCGTGCTCCCATCCCGCCGGTTGGAGCCGACGACCGTCGAGCCGCCGCTCCTCGGGATCACCGGTGCAGCTCCCGATCCGGACCGGCGGCCGCAGCCGGGCCGCCCGGAAGGCCGTCGCCACGACGTCGGGATCGGGTGCGCTGAACGCCAGCTCGTAGTCCTCACCGCCGCCGAGCGCGTGCTGCTCGGTGGCTCCGCCGGCGACCGGCACCTGGGTGATGGCCAACCCCACGCCCGAAGCCACGGCCACCCGGTCGAGGTCGAGGGCGAGGCCGTCCGACAGGTCGATCATGGCGGTGGCCCCACCCGCCCGTGCCGCCTGACCCTCCTCGACACGCGCCTCGGGCCGTCGGTGAGCGGCGGCCAGCTCGGGGTGCTCCGAACCTCGCCGGGCGCGAAGCAGCTCGAGTCCCGCGGCCGAGGCTCCCAGCGGCCCGGTGACGAACAGGGCGTCGCCTGGACGCGCCCCGTCGCGCCGCACCGCGGGTCTCCCCCCGCTCGTCCCCGTGACCGCCACCGACACCACGAGGACGTCGGCGTTGGCCAGGTCCCCCCCGACGATCGCGCACCGGTAGTGGAGGGCCGCCGCCACCAGCCCGTCGAACAGGCGGTCCAGGTCGGTCGAGGCGGGACCGGCCACCGCCACCACGGCGTGCTGCGGCCGGCCCGCCATGGCCGCGAGGTCGCTCACGTTGGCCGCCATGGCCTTCCATCCCATGTCGTCGATTCCCACCAGGTCCAGGTCGGCATGGACTCCCGCCACGACGGCATCGGTCGCAAGCAGGAGACTCTCCGGCGGCGGCGCGACCACGGCGGCGTCGTCGCCGATCCAGGTCTCCCCGGCGGGAGGTCCCGGGAGCCGGGCACGGATCCGCTCCACGGCCGCCCGCTCCCCACGCTGTCCGGCGCCCACGCCTGGCGAGCGTAGGGCTTCGCCGCCACGGGCGGTTGAATTGGGGCAGTCCTCGACGCTGACCTACCATCGTCCGCGTCCATTCGTTGCGCGCAACGGCGCGCTCGACGAAAAGAGGCGCTTGGCGATGGGACCGACGAAGAACCGCAGACTGCAGCGATGGGTCGACGAGGTCACTTCCCTTACCACGCCCGACCAGGTCGTATGGTGCGACGGCTCTGCGGCGGAGTACGACCGGCTGGCCCAGCTGCTGGTCGACGGCGGGACCTTCACCCGGCTCTCCGACGCCAAGCGGCCGAACAGCTACTGGGCCCATTCCGACCCCGCCGACGTGGCCAGGGTGGAAGATCGCACCTTCGTGTGCCCGCGGCGCGAGGTGGACGCCGGCCCGACGAACAACTGGCGGGACCCCGACGAGATGCGGGCCGAGCTGACGGACCACTTCCGGCACTCCATGCGGGGACGGACGATGTACGTGGTGCCCTTCTCGATGGGCCCACTCGGCTCACCCATCGCGCACATCGGCGTGCAGCTCACGGACTCGCCCTACGTCGCCGCGAGCATGCGGATCATGACGCGCATGGGTACCGCCGTTCTCGACCAGCTCGGCGAGGACGGCGAGTTCGTGCCCTGCCTGCACTCGGTCGGGGCGCCGCTCGAGCCCGGTCAGCCCGACGTGGCGTGGCCGTGCAACCCAGAGCACAAGTACATCGTGCATTTCCCCGAGTCGAGGGAGATCTGGTCCTACGGCTCCGGCTACGGCGGCAACGCCCTGCTGGGCAAGAAATGCTTCGCTCTGCGCATCGCCTCGGTGATGGCCCGAGACGACGGCTGGCTGGCCGAGCACATGCTCATCCTCAAGCTCACCTCTCCCCGGGGAGAGACGCGCTACGTGACGGGCGCCTTCCCGTCCGCGTGCGGCAAGACGAACCTGGCCATGATGGTCCCCACCCTGCCCGGGTGGAAGGTGGAGACCATCGGCGACGACATCTGCTGGATGAAGTTCGGCGACGACGGTCGGCTGTACGCCATCAACCCCGAGGCAGGCTTCTTCGGGGTGGCTCCGGGCACGAGCATGAAGACCAACCCGAACGCCATGCTCACCTTGGACGGCAACTGCATCTTCACCAACACGGCACTGACCGAAGACGGAGACGTGTGGTGGGAAGGTATGACCGAGCACACACCGGACCATCTCACCGACTGGCGCGGGCAGAGCTGGACCCCGGCGTCATCGGCCCCCGCGGCCCATCCCAACGCCCGCTTCACCGCTCCCGCCAGCCAGGACCCGGCCATCGCCCCGGAGTGGGAGGACCCGGCCGGAGTGCCGATCTCGGCCGTCCTGTTCGGCGGCCGCCGGGCGTCGGTCGTGCCGCTGATCTTCGAGGCCTTCGACTGGCAGCAGGGCGTGTTCCTGGGCTCCATCATGGCCTCCGAGACCACCGCCGCCGCCGCCGGACAGGTGGGCAAGCTGCGGCGGGACCCGTTCGCCATGCTGCCCTTCTGCGGCTACAACATGGCCGACTACCTGGGCCACTGGCTCGACATCGGGAAGGCCACCGATCCGGCCAAGCTGCCCAAGCTCTTCTACGTCAACTGGTTCCGCAAGGACGCCGACGGCCGCTGGCTGTGGCCGGGCTTCGGCGAGAACAGCCGGGTGCTCGAGTGGGTCTTCGAGCGCGCCGGCGGACGGGGCCAGGCGGTGGAGACGCCCGTGGGGAACGTCCCGGCACCGGGCGCCATCGACATCGAGGGCCTCGACGTGTCCCCTGCGGACATGGAGCTGCTCGTCCAAGTGGATCCCGAGGAGTGGCGACGCGAGGTGCCGCTCATCCGGGATCACTTCGCCCAGCTCGGCGAGCGCCTGCCCGGCGCCCTCACCGAGGAGCTCGACCGCCTCGAGCGGCGTCTCGACCGCTGATCGCGTCGGGAGCGGACCCTACGGCGCCGGTCGCGGGGGCGGCTGCCAGTGCGGTGCCTGCGCGGGGACGGGACGCACCGAGGGAGTTCCGGGCGTCACCTGGCTGACATCGAACGCACCGACCGCGGGGCCGACGGTGAGAGCCAGCAGCATCACCGCCAGGAGCGCCCATGCCACCACGGCGACGGCGTCCAGGACCCTGCCGGCGCGACGCGCCGGGACGCGAATCGCACGCCAGGCGGCATCGACCCTCGCCACCGGCCCCGCGCCGGGGCCTGGGGCCGGCGGGGGCGGCGGCAGCGCTCGGGCGCGCCGCCGACCGGGAGGCACTGACGGGGAAGGCACTGTTACGGATTCGACCCGGGAAGTGGCTCCCCTGCCCCCAGACGCGCATCGGGAGAGGGCTGTTCGACACATCTGGTCGAAACAGGGCGCGACGCCTGCGAGCTCCGCCGCCGGGTCTCGCTCAGTCCTCGGCGCGACCTCCGAGGTGACGGGCGAGGAACCGCTCGGCGGCGGCGTAGAAGCGCAGCCGGTTCTCTGGCTTGGCGAAGCCGTGACCCTCGTCGGTGAAGAGGAGGTACTCGTGGTCGATGCCGGCCTCGGTCAGCGCCGCCACGATCTGCTCGGACTCGGCCTGCTTGACCCGAGGGTCGTTCGCCCCCTGAGCGATCAGCAGAGGCACCTTGATGTCGTCGACCCTCGACAGAGGCGAGCGTGACCAGAGGAACTCGGCGTCGGTGTCGGGGTTGCCCACCCTGGCGTGGAACTGGGCGATGAGGGGGGCCCAGTACGGCGGGATCGACCGTATCAGCGTCTCCAGGCTGGACGGCCCGACGACGTCGATCGCCGCCCGGAACAGCTCCGGGGTGAAGGCCGCCCCCACCAGGGCGGCGTAACCCCCGTAGGAGCCACCGTAGATGGCGATCCGGTCGGGATCCGCCAGGCCCCTGTCCACGACCCATTCAACGGCGTCGACCAGGTCCTCGTGCATCTTCCCGCCCCACTCGCGGTCTCCCGCGTTCACGAACGCCTTGCCATAGCCGGTCGAGCCCCGGAAGTTGACCTGCACGCACAGGTACCCCCGATTGGCCAACCACTGCGTCTCCGGTTGGAAACCCCACTCGTCGCGGGCCCACGGGCCGCCGTGGACGACGAGCACGGTCGGCAGCCGCTCACGGGGCTCTCCCACGGGCATGCTCAGGTAGCCGTGGATCAGCAGGCCGTCGCGAGCCTGGTACGAGAACGGCTCCATCGGCGCCAGCTCGTAGCGCGACAGGCTCGGCCGGTGCTCGAACAGGAGCCTGGCCTCCCTGGTGCGCCGGTCGTAGGCGAAGTACGGGATCGGTCCGGCGTCGTTCGTGAAGCCCACCAGCCAGGTGGCATCGGCATCGTCCTGGCCCTCGAGCACCGGATCGCCGGGATGCAGCGACCGGATGGCGGCGACATCGTCCTCCACCTCGGGATCGAGCACGAGGAAGTCGGCCCGCTCGCGGGCGAAGGTCACGACCTGGACCCGGCGGGTGTCGGGATGGAGGCGCACGTCGCTGACGTCGTTGAGTGGGTCCTCGGCGATGACCTCGATGGCGCCGGTGCCGAGGTCGGCGCGCACGAGACGACCGGTGTTGGCGTCGATCGAGCTGACGGCGAGGAGGCTCCCGCCGTCCTGGGTGAAGGCCACCGTCCAGCTCGACAGGGCGTCCCCGGCCGGCACGCGCTGGAACGGACGCCACTCCGCGTCGGACGAGTCGCGCACCATGACGACGAAGCCGCCGTCGGCCTCGGGGGCCAGCCCGGCCCGGACCACCATCTCGGGGTCGGCCACCCAGCCGACCAGTCCCGGGTTGTCGACGACCTTGATGAGCTCGCCGCTCACGAGGTCGAGGTGGTACACGTCGTGGAGCTGTTGATTGTCCCGGTTGAGCCCGACCAGCACCTCGGTCGGAAAGCGCTTGTCCACCGCGAGCACCTGCGCCTGCACGTCCTCGAACGGCGTCAGGTCGCGGCGGGCCATCGTGTCGAGGTCCACGTCGTAGAGGCGCCAGTTCTCGTCCCCGCCCCGGTCCTGGAGGTACAGGAGGTGGACGTCGTCGTGGGCCCAGAAGAAGCTGCGGATGCCACGATCGCGATCGTCGGTGACGGGCGTGGCACCTTCCATCGTCAGGTCCGCCACCCACACGTTCAACACGCCCTCGACGGGCGCCAGCCAGGCCAGCCGGGTGCCGTCAGGCGACACTCTCGGGCTCACCCGCTCCGGGTTGCCGAACAGCACGTCTCTCGGGATCAGCTCGACCATGGGGACTGACTATCAGGCGCGCCCGGCCATTGCCCAGACCGCGGCGACGAGCTGGCACTACGATGCGGGCTCGGCGAGGCGAGGAGGATCAGTGTCCGTAATTGCTTACGTGCTCATCCAGACCGAGGTCGGCAAGGCGGCGCAGGTCGCGGCCGAGGTCTCCAAGATCCAGGGCGTGGTGTCGGCCGAGGACGTCACCGGGCCCTACGACGTCATCGTGCGCGCCGAAGCCGGCTCGGTCGACGATCTGGGCAAGATGGTCGTCAGCCGGGTCCAGCTCATCGAGGGCATCACCCGCACCCTCACCTGCCCCGTCGTCAACCTCTAGCCGGCGGGCGCCGTCGTGGCCGACTTGGCCTCGGCCTCGGCTTGGGCCTGAGCGGCGATGTCCACGAGCTCGACGATCTCGTCGTCGCTGAACCCGGCCATCGACCTGAACTTGCGGGCCAGGTGCACCGGGTTGTCGTCGCCCTCGCCTCGCAACCCCCCGAAGCTGAAGAGCTTGTCCACGGTGCGCTGGAACTCCAGTGCCTGGGCCTGCCGATCCTTGTCGGTGGCCGTCAGCCGTCGCAGCCAGTCCGATCCCATCTTTACGTGGGTCACCTCGTCGGCGAGCATCCAGTCCTCGCAGAAGTACAGCACCGGGTCCGCCACGCTGTCGGCGTAGTCCCGCATGGTGTTGAAGACATCGATGGCGAGGCCTTCGAGCGCCCGGTTGACCCCGGTGAGCCGGAGCACCGGGTCCGAGTTGCAGGCAGCCTGGAACAGCATCGTCTGCTCGGAGAACTCGCCGATCCCGGTACCCATGTGCTCGGTGAGCTTCACCGAGATCTCCACATGACGAGCCTCGTCCCAGCACTGGCGGGCCATGTCGAGCTTCATGGCGAACGGGATCTCGTCGTGGCCCGCCCCGGTGTCGAAGTCGTAGCACGTCCTCCCGGCGCCCTCCAGGGCCTGGATCTCTCCCACGAAGATGCCGTGCATCAGCGCCCGGGCGGCGTCGGGCGACTCGGTGTCCCGATGATCGAGGAGGTTGCGCCGGTTACTGCCCGACCTCCGGGCGTCGAAGACGACGTCCTCGATCTGGATCCGCTCGAACCGCTCGTCACGGGCCAGGTCGTCGACCGACAGCATCCGCTTCATGACGCCCCCTCGTAGGCTGGGTGGACACCGATCCTACCCCCCCGCTGTCACCACGCCTCGGCGAGGATCCCTCGAGCGTCCTCCTCGCCGACCGGGCGGGGGTTGAACCCGACGTTCACGTTGCCCTGAGACATGCGGGCCACAGCGTCGAGATCCTCCTTGCTCACCCCGCACTCGGAGAGACGACCCGGCAGCCCGAGCCGGCCGCGCAGCCGGTCGCAGGCGCCTGCGGGATCGTCAGGGTCACCCAGTGCGGCGCCGATCCGGGCCACCTCCACCGGCACGGACTCGGCGTTGAAGCGCAGGACATGGGCCAGCAGCACGGCGTTGGCCAGGCCGTGGGCGATGCCGGTGCGACCGCCGAGCAGCTGCGCGAGGCCATGGTGCACACCCATGCTGGCGTTCTGCAGGGCGCGCCCACCCAGAGCCGCGCCCACCAGCATCGCCGCCCTGGAGGTCAGGTCGTCCGGACTGTCGACCACGGCGGGCAACGCCGCCGCCACCCGCTGGACGCACGCCTGAGCCACGGCCTCGGCCTCGGGCGTGCGATGCATCGCATAGAGCGCCTCGACCCCGTGAGCGAGCGCGTTCATGCCCGTCTCGGCGCTGACCCGCACCGGCGTGTCCAGCGTCACCAGCGGGTCGTACACGGCGGCCACGGGCGCCACGGTCGGACCTCCGGCCCCGCTCTTTCGCCGGGCGGAGAGATCGGTCATGCCGAAGAACGGCGTCACCTCGGCGCCCGAGTACGCCGTGGGCACCGCCACGTGCGCCAGGGCCGGGCGGTCCAGGGGCGACATGCCGGGCGTTCCCGCCTGCTGCTCGACGAAGAAGCACACCGCCTTGCCCAGATCGGCACAGGACCCCCCGCCGAAGGACACCAGCCCGTCGACCCCGTCGGCCTGGGCCTGGCGCACCGCCGCCTCCACCGTGGCGGTGGGGACGTGGGAGGTCACGCCGGAGAAGGTGGAGACGAGCTGCCTTCCGAGCAGACTGGCCACTCGGCGGCCGGTATCGGAGCCGGCCCGTCCTTCGGTCGTCACCAGCATCACCCGGCGGGCACCGGTCTCCTTGACCACGTCGGCCAGCTGGTCGAGGCTCCCCGCCCCGAAGTGGATGCGCTGCGCGTAGCCGGTGTGGGTCCAGGAGTCGTCCACCACGGCGCCTCAGGCGATGGCCCCGGCCTGGCGGAGCTTCTCCCGCTCGTCGGCGGAGAACCCCCACTCGGTGAGCGTGTCGTCGGTGTGCTGGCCAGCATGGGGCGGCGGACGATCGATCCCTCCGGGCGTTCGAGCGAACCGGGGTGCGGGAGCCGGCTGGGGTACGCCTGCCACCTCCACGAAGGTCTCCCGCCGCCGGTTGTGCGGGTGGGCCGGCGCCTCGCCCATGGAGAGCACCGGGGCGAAGCAGACATCGGTGCCCTCCATGAGGGCACTCCATTCGTCGCGGGTCTTGGTGCGGAACACCTCGGCCACCCGCTCCTTCAGGGCCGGCCACTGGCTGCGGTCCATCTGCGCCGGGAGCGCCTCGCCCTCCAGCCCGGAGAGGCGGAGCAACTCGGCGTAGAACTTCGGCTCGATGGATCCCACCGACACGTAGCGGTGGTCGGCGGTCTCGTAGACGTCGTAGAAGTGGGCGCCGGTGTCGAGGAGGTTCGTCCCTCGCTCGTCGCTCCAGATGCCGATGGCCCGCAAGCTGTGGATGAACGTCGTCAGCACGGCGGCGCCGTCGACCATCGCCGCGTCGATCACCTGGCCCTTTCCGGAGCGACCACGCTCGAGGAGCGCGCACACGACCCCATAGGCCATGAGCATGCCACCGCCGCCGAAATCGCCCACGAGGTTCATCGGCGGGACCGGTGGCTCGCCCGCTCGTCCGATCGGATCGAGCGCTCCCGCCAGCGCGATGTAGTTGATGTCGTGACCGGAGGCGTCGGCGTACGGGCCTTCCTGGCCCCAGCCCGTCATGCGGCCGTAGACGAGGCGGGGGTTGCGGGCCAGACACTCCTCGGGCCCGATCCCGAGCCGCTCCATCACCCCGGGACGAAATCCTTCGATCAGGACGTCGGCGTGCTCGGCCAACCTGAGCACCACCCCCGCGCCCTCGGGATGCTTGAGGTCGACCCCCACCGACCGGCGTCCCCGTCCGAGAAGATCGATGGGGGGATTCGCGGGGTCGCCCCCGCTGACCTTGTCGGCCCGGTCGACGCGCACGACGTCGGCGCCCATGTCGGCCAGCATCATGGCGGCGAACGGTCCGGGGCCGATGCCGGCGATCTCGATGACCCGCACGCCCTCCAGCGGGCCGCTCATCTCGACCCCTCGCTGGCGTTGGCGACAACTGCGTCGACGACCCGAGCCCACGACCCGGGCGGGAGCTCGTGGCCCATTCCCTCGATCATGACGAGCTCGGCCCCGGGGACGGCCTTGGCCGTCGCCTCACCTCCGCTCGGGGTCACGAGGGGATCGGCGTCGCCGTGGATGACGACGGTCGGAAGGTCCAGCTTGGCGAGACGTTCGGTACGGTCCGCGGCGCTCACCACGGCGCCCACCTGGCGGGCGACGCCAGCCGGATAGAAGGAACGGTCGAAGGACGCCGCGGCGCGGCGTTGCGTGCGCTCCTCGTCGAAGGGATAGCCCGGGGATCCCAGCACCCGCGTGTTCTCGAGCTCGCGGGCGATGACCTGTTCTCGTTCGGTCGGAGGAGGCTTCGTCAGCAGCGAGATGGCCTCGGGGGTTGGCATGCCGACGCTCGGATCGCCGGTGTTGGACATGATCGAGGCGAGGCTGATCACCCGGTCGGGATGATCGATCGCCAGCAACTGGCCGATCATCCCCCCCATCGACACGCCGACGACGTGGGCGCGATCGATGCCGAGGGCGTCCAGCAGCCCGACGGCGTCGGCGGCCATGTCCTCGAGGCCGTAGGCCAGCGACGAACGATCTCCCTGGAGCACCGCCATCATGTCGGGCTGTGGGGCGTCGTCGAGCCTGGTCGACAGGCCGACGTCGCGGTTGTCGAAACGGATGACGTGGAAGCCCCGCCCGGCCAGCTGGCGGCACAGCTCGTCGTCCCAGGCGATGAGCTGACCGCCGAGACCCATGATCAGGAGCATGGGCGGGTGGGCAGGGTCGCCGAAGGTCTCGTACTCGATGTCGATGCCGTTGGCGCGCGCGGTGGCCATGCCCCGGATGCTGTCTCGTCTTGACCACCTGGTCAAGCCTCGGGCGGAGACCACCAGAGGCAGGTCAACTCCCGCCCGGGCAGGCCCGCGTTCGCCGGAAGCAGCGAGTCGACCTCGGGGTCCCGCTCGGCGGGTAGGCAGAGGCGGCGACGGGCGAAGGCGACGACGTGGGCGCGGTCCACTTCTCGGTGCCGCGACGGTCCGGTGAACCGCTCGACCGCCGGCGAGATCCCCATCTCCTGGAGCACGGCGACGGCGTCGTCGGCGTTCGGCCCGGCGGGGCGTTCGAGCCCGTGAAAATGGAGCCACAGGGGGTTGAGGCCGGACTGGGGATGCTCGGCCGTGAGCTCCACGACGACGCGGCGCCGGGCGGAGGACGTGAGAGCCCGGACGAACGGGACGAGGTCGGCCACGTTGTACAGCACGTGATGGCACACGACGACGTCGGCCGGCCCTGCCTGGGGTGCCACCTCGGGCCAGCGCCCGTGCACGGTCTGTACGGTGGCCCTCAGGTGGCTGGCGGCAGCGGCGAAGCGGGCCAGCATGTCCGCGCTCTCGTCGACCCCTACGAGCCGGGCGGCCGGAGGGACCAGACCCAGGCTGGCGGCACCGCCGCCGACGCCGACGTCCACGACGGAACCGCCCGACGTCAGCCCGTCCAGGGCCCGTTGCCGCGACGGCGTCGACCCCGGCGCCTCTGGAGCCGCGAACAGCTCGGGGGGAAAGCCCCACGGCGACTCCGGCGCCTCGGCCAGGATCTCCTGAGGGATGGCCCAGGCTTGCAGGGCTTCGGCCCATCGCGAGCTCGCGTCGCCCATCGTGCCCAGGCTATGCGGGCAGGCGTGCTGTGCCTGCTGTCGGGCCTCGGCGCGGAGGTGCCTACCCGGCGGTCCCGCCTCCCGGGCCGCGCGTGCGAAGCTCTGCTTGCATGAGCACCTGCCGGGTCCGGGCCCACGCCCCCGGGCGGGTCAACCTCATCGGCGACCACACCGACTACACCGGCGGCCTGGCGCTTCCCATGGCGATAGACCTGGGCGTCGACGTGGTGTTCGAGCGGGACGAGGCTCTGGGGCGGGTGGAGCTGACCTCCGACGACCAGCCCGGGCGGGCCATCGTCGACCGGGCCCACCCTCTCGACAGCCTCGGCGCCCACGCGCCGCGCTGGGCTCGCTACGTCGCCGGCGTGGTCGAGACGGTCACGCCACCGGCCGGCGGCGTCGGCACCGTGCGCTCCACCCTGCCCATCGGTGCCGGGCTGGCGTCGAGCGCCGCCCTGGAGGTGGCGGTGGCGCTGGCCATCGGTTTCGAGGGCACGCCCGTGGAGCTGGCCGAGGCCTGCCAGCGAGCCGAGCAGACGGCGGCGGGGGTGCCGTGCGGCGTGATGGACCAGCTCACCTCGGCGTGCGGTCGCCGCGGTCACGCGCTGCTGCTCGACTGTGCATCCCTCGCCGTCTCGCCGGTCGCGCTGCCGGACGACGTCGAGATCGTGGCCCTGCACTCCGGGCGGGCGCGAGGCCTGGCCGGCTCCGCCTACGCCGACCGTCGGGCAGAGTGCGAGGCCGCCGAAGCCGTCGTCGGGCCGCTGCGCGAGGCGACGCTGGCCGAGGTCGAGTCGATCCGGGACCCCGTCCTCCGACGCCGGGCCCGCCACGTCGTCACGGAGAACGCCCGCGTCCGGTCGGCTGCCCAGGCCATCGCAATCGGGGATCCGAGATCGGCAGGCGCCGAGATGACCGCCAGCCACCGCAGCCTGGCCGAGGATTTCGAGGTCTCGACGCCATCGCTCGATGCCCTCGTGGACGAGCTGCTCACCACGCCCGGC